>CBKYSX010000461.1:0-4223 GCA_966690745.1 uncultured Ardenticatenales bacterium | reverse complement strand
ACAATAGACCGGAATACACTATTGCCTGGGTCTGCTCCGCATTGAAGCCGACCCGCGAAAAGAAAATCACATCCCCTTCAAATATTCCCCCATTCACCTCCTCCCACAATACCTCTATTTCTGCATCGGTGATAAATGTATAGGTAGTGCTTTCAAACGGAATCGCGGGAGGCATTGTATACGTGCTGTAGTTCAACAAGATAAAATCTGCCCAGGTGTCTCGTGTAAAGGTAGGGGAAATTGATTCTAAGGAGTAAAACAATCTGTAAAGAGATTCCCGATCTTCGGGGTATTGCGGATTTAGATAGCCCAACGTAAACGGATGGGTAGTACCGGCAATCCACAACGGTCTTTCGCTGATATGATGTAAATCGCTGGTTTCATACACCACGGAATAAATCTCTGCTTCCAACGTCGCACGTTGCGGGTCGGCAAGCGGGATCGGGGTGGGGGTAGGAGGAATCGGGGTTATAGATGGGAGGGTAAGGGGTGTTGCTTCGGGCAGAACAATCACCGAAATTGTCGGGGTGGGCGTACCCGCCAATACCTCGTTGGAAGATGGCGACACCATCAACCTTGCCATTTCCAAGGTGCCCTCTTCCCATAATGTTGTTTCGCTTACCCTATTCCATTCCCTGTTTTCCTTCCCGAACAGATATAAGAAACCCCGTGTACATCCTAACCCACATTCCACCCGCACGACCAGAAAGGCATGGTATTCATCCAAAAACATGATTTGGGAAAAGACCATATATCCGCCTTCGGATCCTAGCGTTCTATAATACCGTTGCCAATTTTCGTACATCGAATCTTCCGGGCGGAAAATAGACGCTAATTTTTCATGGGTCAGCCAACGGTAACTCTCCCGGATCGGCAATTCGTGAGGGATAAACTGAAATGTGTTGTTGGTGGTGCGGAATTCGTCCCAGTGAGCAGAAGTAATAGCGGGAATGGAGGCTTGCACCTGTTCATAAATCACAAGATGGTCTAAATCCCAAATCAGCGACCATTCACTCAAGCGGGTGACATTCGTGGGTGGGTCAAAGGGGTAGGGCGGGTAGTTCAGCAGATGGGCATAGATGGAACGTTCATCCACCTGTTGCGGGGTGAAGGTGGGCGTGTTGGTTACAATCGGATAAATTGGCAGAAGGGCAGGGTCGGGCGCGGGGGTAGTGCGTGTTGGGATGGAAGTTGGTATGGGTGTAGGCGTGGCGGTAGGGGTATGTGGTGGTGTTTCGACCACAGAGGTACACCCGACTAAAGTGAGCAAGAGAAAACAAGATAATCGTAAGACGAATAAAGGTGACATGAAGACCCTCCGAATTGAAACGAGATGCTAGGAAAGCACATCCACCTTTTAGGAAATGGAACGCATCACCTCTGCGATAACCTGCCACCCCCCGGAATTTCGTTCTAACAATACCATTTCACTACCGCCACATCTTGAGCCACAGGTATATTGGTAATAAAGCAATGCCTGCGTTCCATTCTGATTAAAGCCAACCCTTGACACAATGAGCCTGCCGCACATTGCTTCTTTGTCCGTAGAAGGTCTACTGCCCAGGTAGGTGTCGCGCCGAAAGGGTAAGTCATAGGGTAATCTATAGGATACAGCGTTTATATTAACATAATCCTGCCACGTATCCCTTTTTAATAAAGGCATTTGCTCCTGAAGCCATAAAAAGGTGGAATCCCCTAAGGGTTGGGGATTACCGATTTCTTGACCATAGGTCTCATTTTCAAGGAATAACGTTTTGTGGTTCGGGCTACAAAAGAGGGATTCTATTTCCCGTAATACTCGCTTTTCGTATTCCCATCTCCCTCGATCTATCGCGGATTCCAAGGGAATAGGGATAGGCAAAGGGGAATGTCGGGTCCTGTATTGTTTTTCAGGAACACCCTTGTTGATATCGGGAGTGGTAGGGGTGAATGTAGCAAACGGTACAGCCGCTGGCAACACCACCAATGAGCCGCGCACCAGCGACCCTTGATTGCGAGGGCGTATACTCCACCCAACCATGCACACCAACACAAGAATGAAAAGCCCCCAGCCCCACTTGCTATGTATCATCTAAGCTCCGTTGACTGTTGAATATTGTGTATCGCCCACAACGAACCCGTGCCAACGGGTGACAGTGATGGTAGCCCCGTGTGCAGGCGTGTGCCGTTCACGCCGGAACGCGGGGCGGGCTTACGACATCCACACCTCGGTTTGCCCCACAATCTCCCACGCTCCATTTACCTTTTCAAACAGCACATACCCGCCACTGCCGCACAACACCCCACAGACCACGCCCCGATAAACCAATGCCTGTGTGCCATCCCCGTTAAAGCCCACGCGGGAATAAGAGCCAAAGGCATTTGCGCCGTATTGTTCCTCAAACCGCTCCCATGCCGTGCTGTCGGTATTGGCGAAATAAGTTGACCATTCCTCATCGGTAATCAGATGGTATTGCCCACCCAGGTCAAGGTCGGCAGGGAAGGGCACTTTTTCGTTACTGATTGCCAGTAAATCGCGCCACGTTTCATCTTGCAGGGTCGGCATCCCTTCGCGCAAAAAGAGCAAATAGTCGTCGGTATTCTCCTCCACTCCAAACGGTTTCGTGGTGTGGTCCCGAATCACAAAACGGCTATCGGCAGGAATCTCAATTAAGGTTTCGTACACTGCCCGTTCTTCGGTGGTGCGGTCAAACGAGGCATCCGGCGAATCGGGGGTGTTGGTCGAACAGCCGGTGACACTCCAGACAACGAGCAGAATCAGCCACAGGGTAAGGAAACGCATAGAACCTCCTGTTAAATTTCATACTTCTTACCCTTAAAAACGTTCACCCTTCGCCAAATGTTTCCCGGCGGGGCGTTCGTAAGTCCTTGTATTATCCACCCTTTTCTCAGAAATAGAACCCATTCGAAGATTGTAAAATAGTATACAATCAACCGGCACTTTTGGTTTGGATGTTGGTCCATTGCGCTCTAGGTTGCCAAATCTAAGAAAAGGGCTTGTTGATAAAGTATGTAGTTAGTACAATTGTTCTATAGTCCGTTTGTATTGACGGACAAATCATAGCACGATATTTCCATTCTTCTACCTTGAAGGGAATGTACGATGAAAGCCCTGCCTCGCAAAAAACGCCGACCCGCCGACCCGGCTGTCTATGAACATACCCACACCCCCGGCTGGGAAAGCCTGATTGCCTGTATCGTTCTACAGGCAATTCGGGATGCCGATCATGGCGATGTGGAAGCATCCACCTGGCTGATGAGCGAGCGGTGCGGCGACTTTTTGGACTATCTCAATTTACCGGATGTGCATGTGCTTGCGGAAGCACGACGGAAGAATGCAGGCGCGTTACACAAGATTAAGTTCGCGCGACGCGGGATCAAACCAAGAATTCGATTGGCAAGTTAATGGAAAGTCCTCCTCTGAAAAGAGGAGGACTTTTTGTTTCTCACTGGAAAAAAGACGTTTTGGCTTTTCCTCCCGGTTGTTCCTTGTTACAATGCGTGTATCCATGAAACACAAACCTAAACGCATCGGAGCCACTTCTTCATCATGATTCCTACGCTAGCCGCGATTATTTTTACCGGAGCCGCGATTGTCTTTTTTGTGTTGGGGTCGCGGGCGCGGGGCACGGTTTCCGCCACCAACAATTGGGTAACCGCTACTGCCACCATCATTAATGCGAGTGTAGAAGCCAGCCGGGGCGGAACGGTGGATGGCGGAACTGCCACTACGTATTATCCCAGAGTGCTGTACGAGTATCAGGTGAACGGGCAGACCTATCGCGGTGATAACCGTATTCTGGGCGAAGAGGTGAGTAAGGGCATACAAAGTTGGGCGGAAAAGGACATCGCGAAATATCAACGGGGTGCAACGGTTCCCGTTTATTACAACCCCGCCGACCCGCGCCAGGCAGTATTGGAGCGCACGGCCCCCGCCGCCACCTTTTTTAATCTGCTCGCCGCCCTTTTTATTGTGTTGGCGTTATTTTTCTGCGCCTTTAATTTCGGGTTGGCGGGGATTCTGGATTCGCTTGCCGGGACTCCTTAAAATCTACCCTTACATCCACACCTTACACTGTAAAAAGGCATCCCTGTTTGAGGGGATGCCTTTTTGATGTTAAAGATTTTTCCCTCCACAAACTTGACAATCATGTCCACCCTGTTATAATTATTTCAATATCAAATATTTTGATATTGAAATAATATGCAAACAGATGAGTGGT
>CBKYSX010000460.1:0-4237 GCA_966690745.1 uncultured Ardenticatenales bacterium | reverse complement strand
CTTTAGGGCGGGGATGGGGTCATGGCATGATATACGTTTCCATAACACAACCCATTCCCGGTAAATTCATGCACCACGCATCACGCACCACGCAACTCATATAAAAAAATGGCTCTCCCACCCGACCTCCCTTCCCAAATTACAGACCGGTACACCATCAAGCGCACGCTGGGGGAAGGCGGGTTTGCGACGGTCTATTGCGCCGAAGACACCCGCCTCGAACGGGATGTGGCGATTAAGGTCTACCACGTCACCGCCGATGAGGATTCGGAGAAGATCCACAAAGAGGCGCGGATTCTGGCGACCCTGACCCACCCCAACATCGTTAGAATTTACGATTCCGATGTGGCGCGCTACCCCGGCAAGCCGGACGTGGCGTATATGGTGATGGAATTTCTGGGGGGTGGGTCGTTGCGGGATAGGTTGAAGCCGGGAACCGTGATGCGTCCGCAGGACGCGCTGGGGTTGGTGGCGGTGCTGGCGGAAGCGTTACACCACGCCCACGAACAGGATATTCTGCACCTCGACATCAAGCCCGAAAACATCTTGTTTGATCTGAAGGGTCGCCCTGTGCTGACCGACTTTGGTATCGGGCGCAAGATGAAGGGGGATGACAAAACGCGCCAATCGGTGGCGTTCGGCACGATTGATTACGCCTCGCCGGAACAGAAAGCGCAGATGTTGTTGGGGCGTACGGCGGATATTTATTCGCTGGGGGTGGTGCTGTTTGAACTGTTGACCGGGCAAAAGCCGCTCGGTCCCGCGCCGGTACGCCCGATTGCGCCCTTCTCGCCCCCCTTCCCGTTGGGGCATCCGATTGTCGCCGCCACCGATCTGGTATTGATTGTCTGTAAGGCATTGGCGGCAACTGCCGATTATCGCTATGAAACGGCGCAGGTCTTTGCCCACCAATTGCGCGATTATTTGCGCCACACTGGGGACAGCACCGGGCGACTGATGCCCACCACGCGCCAGCGCACCCAGACCACCTTCCAATATGCGCCCATCAGTCAGGTGGAATTGGACATCCCCGATATTCCGCGCCGCGATTCGGCATTGCGCCACGTCCCCGACAAATCGGAAGAATTGGATCGCCCCTCGGCAACCGTCAGTGCCAACACCCGATTGCCCACCCTCGCCTATTCCCATCAAACGTTTGAGGTGGGTCCGGGCGCGTTGGTGGAGCAAAGCGTGGTGGCGCGGGGGCGGGTGGTGCTTCAACAGGATGCGATTGTGCGGGGCGATGTGATGAGCCTGACCATCATTGATGTTGCGCCGGGCGTACAGGCGCGGAACCTGATTGCGCCCGAAATCCGCATTCGCGGACCGATTCGTTTTTCGGGGAGCATTTTCTGTCGCCAGTTGAAGTTGGGGCAAGAAAGCCAGCAAGCAGCGCACCTCCCTGATGGGAGCGAATTGGGCGGCTCGCTGATTTTCGGGAAAGAATTTCAGAATATTGTCGGTGGCGACCATTTCGGGCGTGCCATGAAAGAATCGCGCCCCGACTCCGCCATTTTGCAACGTCCGCGGGTGCGGGTCGGCTCCAATTGCACCATGATTGCTGTGCTGGGCGAAGTGGATGTGATTATCTCGCCGCGTCAGAAACAGTTGAACACGGTGCGGGTGCAGGGGGATGTGACCATCGGGCATAACAATCTGATTCAGCGCATTTACGGGCATAATGTGACGATTGATTCCGGCTGTACCGTGAACGAGGTCTACGCCGAGGGTAAATTGACTATCGGCGCGAATTGCACCATCGGCTATATGCGGGCGAAGCGGGGGATTGAGCTGGGCAACGGGGTGACGATTTCCTCCCCGATTTTCTTCACGGAAGATGGCACGATTGTCGAACGGGGCGCGGCGAAATGGCGCGTGACGAAAGATAGCGAGAATAAAGAGGTGGAAGTCGGGGAATTGAACGCGCAAAACCTCTTTGATGAAACCAAAGCGGGCAGACGGGGTGGGTTGGGGACGGTGTTGGTAGACCATCGTTTGCATAATCTGTATGAACGGATTGCACCCAACTGGTATGGCGAATTAAGACCCGCCCAATTTAGCGGCTCCGGCGAACAGTTGCGCGTCACTGCGCCCAAATCCATGCCCGCCGCCGCACCCGATGGTGATTTCTTGGATATGGCGTTGGACCTTACCCCCGCCGACCAACGGGAGGTGGACGAATCGTTGGTGGTGGTTGCGCCTTTGCCCCCGCGCGATGCGCCCCCACCCTCCCCCGTCGCCGCCACGACGCTCTTCGGGGGCGGGGGCGATGATGGCGACGATTTTGAGGATGACGATTTTGATTCTGCCTATACGGGGGATGATGCCAGCCTCGCCCATGAGATATTTAACGGGGATGGGTTTGAGGATGATGATTTTGAAGATTGGGATTCGCCTTCCGATGGAGGAACGCGGGAGATGGGGACGCAGGATACAGGATTGCCCCCCGCGAGTGATGGGCGGACAACCGTAATGGGGGGCGGGACGCAAGATGCAGGATTCCCTTCTACAAACCGACCCTGGGGAACCTCAAATACCCCCGCCTCCACTCCCTCCCAATCGTCCAATGACCCGACGCGCTTGTTTGGCAGTGGGGGGAGTAATTGGTCGGCGGCTCCCAAACCGCGTCCGACCACGCCCCCCGATGGACCGACCCGTATGATGGGAACCGACCTGAATTTGCCTGATTCCCCCAAACCGCGACCATCAGGGGAGCGCAAAACGGTAGGCACGACCCCGCCCGATTTCTATAACCCGAACCGCCCCGGCGTGACACGTATGGGGCGGGATAAACCGGACGAGCCAATGGATTGGGAGCACGACATGGAGGACGACGAAGAGAATGGATAACCGTGTCTTGCCCTTTGCCACCCCCGGCGCAGGCAACGAGGAGGACGAAGCCGTTGCCGTCCTCGCCCACGTTGCCGAAAAATTGCTGGAGGATCACCGCGCCAGTATGGAGGGGATGCGTCATTATGCCGTGCTGTACAGCCGGATTGCCTTCGGGGTGGCATTGGTCGCATGGTTTGTTTTTCTGTTGCAGGATTTTGAAACCGCTCCGATTCCTTTGCTGATTATCCTTCCGCTTGTGGCATTGTTATTGGTAGGGCTGGGGGTTGCGCTCCGAACCCGCCTCGTAGACCCCGACCGCTTCCTGTCGCCGCGTATTCGCTACGCCCGCAAATACCATTGGCAATGGATGGCGGTGGCGGTGGATGATGAACGGGTGCTGTTGTGGGATACGCTTTCCGAAGATGCTCTCGCGCTCGATTTTCCCCAGAACGCGCCGCGCCGCCCCGATTGGCTTCTGCGCGAACCAGATTCGCTGAAACTGATTGCTGAAGAGCAGATGATTATCAGCCGGCTGGGGGAAACGCTTAGCGCGTGGCAATTGCCCCCTGACCGTGTATTGTTACCCCAAATCCGCGAAAACGAAGCCGAACTGGTCGAATTTTTCCGCACCCTGCCCCGCGCCAGCCGACGGTGGGAAGCTGCCCCCGCCTTTCCGCCCCGCCGTTCGATTGATGAAGGGCAACAGGACATGGAGCGGCTGGTGCAATTGCAACAGAGCCTTGCGATTGTGCGCCGCCAATTGGACGCATGGGAAGAGGCGATTCCCCCCTTCCGTGACCAGATGGTGAAAGCATTGGGCGTGACCGTGCCGCACATGGAAGCCCCACCATCCCCCCCCTCGGCGCACCCGAGCGGCGATGTGGAGATGGTGCTGGGGACGCTGGATTTGATGCGGACGAACGTTTTTGAGCCGTTGAACGTCCCCCTGCAAAATGAATTAACCTTTTTGCAAGAGGATTTGAACCGCCGCCTGAAGACGCTGGAAGATGATTGGCAGAGGGAACGGAACATCATTACGATGTCCAAAGACCCTTACCTCAGTTCAATCCGGCGCAGTCTGGATGAGGCTGAACAACGGTTGATTCCCCAGGCAGAACAGGCATTGCGCGAAAGCAAAACGAAACAGCGGGAAGCGGCGGAACGGCTGAACCGCACCCGTTCCGATTTGGAAGCCAAACGCAAAGAGTTGTTGATGGCGGGGGGGAGCAATTCCGGTCCGAAAGCGTCCGATGATCGTAAACGCTCCCTGCAAACGGCGATTGACCAGATGGAATCTTCCAAACCGACCTATGAGCTGAACATTCAGACATGGGATCAGATGGTTGCCCAGCACCAACAGATTCTGGATCGCGAACGCTTCAACGCCGAAAGGTTGTCAAAAGAA
>CBKYSX010000459.1:0-4241 GCA_966690745.1 uncultured Ardenticatenales bacterium | reverse complement strand
ATTTGATTAATATCGGGAATCTTTCCCGTAGTGAGTCATACTAGCACGGGTTGGGGGGAGAATCAAATAGGGGGGTAGGGGATGTGCCTGTTATGAACGGGTGCCTATATAAAAATGATTCAAAACAGTATTTTTTGGCACGATTTTCACTCTCTCTTTATAGAAACACTGCCCACTTTTTTTGAACGGTCATGGCAGTGATCGGGTCGCTTCCCTAGAGGGTTCCTTACGTTTCTGCAAACCTTACGCACCCCTCTTCCTGTAGAAAGAGTTCTCATGCAACGCTTACGTATTTCTGCCGTACCCGCCGTTCTGGTGGTGTTACTGGCACTGCTTCTATCTCCTTCAAACGCGACGTTTGCCCTGCAAACGTCTTTGCCCACCCGAAGTTTGACGCTCGTTGAACGCGTACAATGCCAGCAAGCCATCGAACAGGTGTATTGGGACTACCGCATCTGGTTGCCCGAAAACAAAACCCCCAAACCGGCACTGGAAACGATGCTGACTCCTGATGTGTTGCAAGCCCGTGTCGAAGATACGGCACGCCAATCCAACCTGCTGGCAACCTACTGGAATACGCCTGTCACCGGGGCGATGGTACAAGCCGAGATGGCACGGATGGCACGCGAAACCCGCCAACCGGAACAACTCCGCGCTTTACTCACCGCTTTGGGCAATGACCCGACGCTGGTTGCCGAATGTCTGGCGCGTCCCGCACTAGTGGAAAGGCTGGTGCGGGCATGGTACGCGCAGGATGACCGTTTGCACGGCGACCTTGCCACCCGTGCCGCTGATGATCTTGCCCGGATGTCCGACCCATCGGACTTACTAACTACCACAGGCGAGTATCAGGAAACGACATGGCGACTTACCGATAGTGCCATCACGGACCCGTCCGGTGCGATGATGTTGGATGAAAGTGAATGGGCAACCCAACGGGAAAGCCTTGCAGGGTGGTTTGGCACATCCGTAGAAACGATTCCTACCGGACGGGTCAGTCTCTTGCAAGAAGATGAAAAGGGTTATTTCGCTGTAGCGGTGTTGTCGCAATCGGAAACTGATATGAATATCGTAACCGTGCGCTGGCAAAAGGAATCCTTTGATACATGGTGGGCACGGGAGAAAGCCCGTTTCAACACCACCATTGACCCCTTGGATTACGCTTACACTTTGCCACCGGTGAAAGGCACATCTGAAACACCATCTATGGGGGATTCCGGTTGGGTGCCCACGCCCTCTCTGCCCATCCGCACCAATGTCACAGCTGTATGGACAGGGAGTGAGATGATTGTGTTTGGTGGGGGCAGTCTGGGAACGGGGCGGAGCAACGATGGCTGGCGGTACAATCCGGCAACCGATACGTGGTTGACCATTGTTTCAATTAACGCGCCCATGGAACGCTTCGGGCACACTGCCATTTGGAGTGGCACTGAAATGATTGTCTGGGGCGGGTGCGGTCCTTTCCAATATGCGTTCTGTGAATTAGCGAGCGGCGGACGGTATAACCCGGTGACGGGAGTGTGGACAGCGACCAGTGGCACGAATGCCCCCGCCGCCCGTTTTGCCCATACGGCGGTATGGACGGGAAGCGAAATGATTGTCTGGGGTGGCTGTGCGCCCAATACGAATGGTTCCAGTTGTGTGGAGAAGGACACAGGCGGACGTTATAACCCTGTTACCGATACATGGGTTGCCACCAGCTTAATGAATGTGCCTTTGGCGCGGGTCGGACACACTGCCGTCTGGACGGGCGAGGAGATGATTATATGGGGCGGCGAAGATGGGCTGACCGCCCTGAATACGGGGGGACGCTATGACCCCGATACCAATACATGGGTGGCTACCAATAGTGCTACCGCACCCTCTGCCCGCGCCATCCATACGGCGGTGTGGACCGGTACGGAAATGATTGTCTGGGGGGGCTGTCCCGATGTGGCGGGGTGTATTGTGCAGGGAACTCCTTTTAATACAGGCGGACGGTATAACCCCACCACCGATAGTTGGACGGCGACGAATACCACCAACGCACCTACTGCCCGTGCCGCTCATACGGCAGTGTGGACGGGAACGGAGATGATTGTCTGGGGGGGCGGCACCAGCACGAACATCTTCTTTAATACGGGGGGACGGTATACCCCCGCAACGGACAGCTGGATGGCAACAAACACCACGAATGCCCCCGCCGCCCGTTTCGGTCATGTAGCGGTATGGACCGGCGACTTAATGGTTGTCTGGGGTGGCAGTTCCCGCACCGGTGGCAGGTACAGCCCTGCAACGAATAGTTGGACCCCCACGAGTGATGAAGACCCCAATTCGATTCGGAGCAATCATGTGGCGGTGTGGACCGGGGTGGAAATGATTGTGTGGGGGGGCGATGATGTGCCGAATGGTACGGTGGATACGGGTAGGATTTACACCCCCGCCATCCGCACCTGGCGCGATACCCCGCCGAGTAATCTGGGGGGACGGCACTCGTTGGCGGCGGTGTGGACGGGAACGGAGATGATTGTCTGGGGCGGACAGGTCGGCAATTATATCTACGATACAGGGGGACGTTTTAACCCGACCACCAATACGTGGACTCCCATGACCACGACCAATGCCCCGGAAGCGCGGGCATGGCATGTGGCGGCGTGGAGTGGAAGCGAGATGATTATCTGGGGCGGGAATGGGGAAACCGCCTATATGAATACAGGCGGACGCTACAACCCGTTAACCAACACATGGACGGTGACTTCGCTAACCAACGCGCCTTCGGGTCGCTATCTTCACGCCGGGGTGTGGGATGGGGATGAATTAATTGTCTGGGGCGGGCTTGAATCCATCGGGGACACCAGCACCGGCGGGCGGTACAATCCCGTTACTAATATCTGGCAAGCCACCTCATTGACCAATGCGCCCTCCGCCCGCCATTTTCATTCCGCCACCTGGACGGGCGAGGAAATGATTGTGTGGGGTGGTGTCACCGACCTGAGCAATCCGACCAACTTTAATACAGGGGGGCAATATGACCCTGACAGCGACAGCTGGCAAGCCACCAGTACCACCAATGCTCCTGCGGGACGGGTGCGCCACACTGCGATTTGGACGGGCGCAGAGCTGATTGTCTGGGGGGGGTGTCCGGGGCTGTACTGTGTGAGCGGCGATGCCTTCTATGATGGTGGGCATTACGACCCCATTGCGGATACATGGACTCCGACCGCGATAGATACCGGTATTCCCCGTGCGCGCGGAGAGCATACGGCGGTGTGGACGGGTGATCGAATGATTGTCTGGGGCGGATATACCGATCTGAGTACCTATAGCAATACAGGCGCGGAATACTTTACCGATTCCCCACCACCGACTCCGACCCCCACACCCAGCGCAACGGGCGTACCCCCGACCGCTACGGCGACAGGGGTCCCGCCAACATTAACACCGACCTCAACCGGGGTACCTTCCACGCCCACTGCCACCCCAACCACCTTCCCCGGTACGCTCACGCCGACCCCGACGGGTGCACCTCCAACGTTGACTCCTTCGACAACAAGTGTGCCGGGTACGCCTACGGCGACAACGGTTCCCGCTACCCCTACAGCAACAACCACGCCGCAACATTATCGGTTGTTCATGCCTGTGATTGAAGGCTAAACCATCTTCGCCATCACTTAAAGGGAAGTCCCACCCGACGGGGTAGGGACTTCCCTTTTTTATCTAATACCGTGTAGTTAGGGGTATTCTTTAAGCAAGTAACGAAATAAGAAGAGGAGGCGCGTATGCTATTTCAAGACCGCTACGATGCCGGACGACAATTGGCGCAGGAACTTCAATCATACAAAAATGATCCATCGGTGTTGGTACTGGGGTTGCCGAGGGGCGGGGTTCCCGTGGCATACGAGGTGGCGCATTTTCTCCATGCACCGCTTGATGTTTTTATTGTACGGAAATTGGGGGTGCCGGGGCAGGAAGAGTTGGCGATGGGGGCGATTGCAAGCGGGGGAATTCGCGTCTTGAATCGTGGCGTGTTGGAGGAGTATAAAATTGACTCCCATATTTTGGAATCGGTTATTTTGCGTGAACAGGTTGAATTGGAACGGCGTGAACAGGTATACAGGGGCAATCGTCCGTTTCCGATACTGGGGGGGCGCACGGTTCTGCTGATAGATGATGGGATTGCCACAGGAATGACCATGCTTGCCGCGATTCGTGCGACCCGGCAGGAACAGCCGCAACGATTGGTGGCGGCTGTCCCTGTCACC
>CBKYSX010000458.1:0-4243 GCA_966690745.1 uncultured Ardenticatenales bacterium | reverse complement strand
GCGCAGTTCGGCGATGGCGTCATCCCAGCGTTGCTCTGTCACCATGTTCCAGAAATTGGGCGTTTTTGCCGACATACTACCATATTGAAATTCAACAGAAGCCAGCACGGTTTGCATTTCCTGGGGCAAATCGGCGAATTTGGTACCCGTGGTGGCATTGTCATAGCGGGTCACCAATGTATCCAACGCTTTTTGTTTCACGGCTTTGTCCAGTGCCGTGGCTTCTTCCTGGGTAATCGTCAACGGATTGTCGGCAAGAAAATCCACCGCATCCTGTTTAGTTAATCCCGCATAGGGCTTTAGTTTTTCTTTGAGCGTGTCGGGAATGTCCATCGCATCAATATCGGATTCGGTGCGTTGCCCGATGTCGAAACCGGTTCCAACCGTTACGCCGCTTTTACTCACTTCGGGCGCGGGGACATACCCATCCAACGCCTGACCCCCTTCACGGTCACTGATAAAACCCCAATCCACATCCGGCTCGGTAGCCGTGGCTTCGGCGGCACTCTCGTCCCCCGAAGCACTATCGCTGGCGGGAATCACCTGTGCCTGATCCGAACCGGGCGTGAAGCTGGCGAACATCATTTGCGGTTCCCCGAAGCCGCCATTGTCTAAGCCGCCACCCCCCATACCCCCAAAACCATCCCCGCCACCGGAGCCATCTCGACCTTCACTGCCGCCTGTTGCACCACTCATGCCGGAGCCGTCCCTGCCCTCGCTCCCGCCTGTGGCACCGCTCGCTCCGGAACCATCCCGACCTTCACTGCCGCCTGTTGTCCCTTGCCCTTGGAAGAGGCGGGCGGCTTCTTCTTCGGCTTGTAGTACAGATTGGCTGATTTTGCGGGTAACAGCCCCTGCTTGACCGAGGGCATTAGTTAAGCGTTGCAAGGCGGGGTACAGGGTGCTTTGCAATTCCCGTTGGAACGATTGTGCGCCACGCCCTTCCCATGTACGGGCAAGCACCTGCGCTTTGCGCTGAATGGCGGTGTGGGTTTGCTGAATCCGCTCCCGGTTTTTCTCAAAGCGGGCGGCGACCTCGGCTAACGCTTCATAATTGGATTGAATCAACTCGGTGCTCATCGGAGCGACTCCTTTTGGGTAACGGTATCCGCGATGGATGCGGAGTAAGCGGCATGGGGGAACAGTCATCCAAGCCAGGTAACAACAACAGCGATGAACAACTTATAGTATTGTACCAACAAGTGGGGGGAAGTTTTCGGGAGGATAAACGTACTTTAGCATGAACTTATCAATATGACGAATTCCCTGTACAACAGATTCTATCCAAATCCCACATTTCCAACGTTCATATCCTAGATTGTTTAGCAACCTACACCCACACCTGAAGGAGATTGTATGGGACGTGTCCATGTGACCGTTAAATTGCGTGACCGTGATGGGGTTTTAACCGTAGACCGTGATATTGCATCCTCCCCGCTCCGTCGCGCCTATATTCAACATTTGGTGGCGGGTGTTTCCGTCGAAACCTATATTACAGATGAACAGGGACGGGTACGGGATCGTCGCGGGGATTTGGGCATTAAATCCTTGACTGATTGGTGTGATATTCGGATTTGTTGCCAGAACTCTGTGGTGCGGGTGGTGAACGGCGAACACGCCAATATCATGGTCTATCAGGATCGGCGCGTAGAGGACGATGACACGGTCATTCTCGATACAGCCGCCGAACAGGTAGATCATTTTCGGATTCTAAATCGCTGTTTGCGGGTCTACGATTTGGTTTTGCGCCAATTTGAACCCTTTGCAAGTAGTCGCACTCCGGATTTTCCACTTGGTCTAAAGTCCTCCTACAGTGCAACGATGGAGCAACAGGCACGAATCGAAGTGAGCTACCCCGATCAATTGCCCCAGCCGTTGGCATTCGTCGAACCCGCTTCAATTTCTACAGGCTATCCGTTGATTCACTTTAAGGGCAAAAACTTCAACCCTTCCGGTCCACGCGGGCGGGACGGGCGGATGTTTGGCACAAATGGAGAGCGACCGATTCTGGTGGCGGCGGAAATGTCCCACGGAGTGCATTTCTCCTTATTAACCCAAAGTCAGCGCAACCGCGCCGAAACCGATTATGCCGGATTCATCATGACCGAATTGCTGGCGGGGCGGCGCGGGACCCATGCCTTCAAACAGCGTACCGACCCGATGGTGGCATTCGTAGAAGCCTTTGATCATTTCACCCACCGCTTCTTTGAATTTATTCGGACGGGGGAAGTGAACGGGCAACCTGCCCGCAACCTGCAAGGACCCGACTTGCGGCAGGCATTTTATCGCAATGAATTATCGGGTGAGAGCCATTTCGGAAACCCCGCCGGGACATTGGAAAACGGGCGGATTGTGCCCGCCGACGATTGCACCGGAAACGATGTTGAAGGCGCGGTTTACGGGGCTATCTTTTTGGATTTGTCCCGTCGTCTAGGTATGTTGACATCGGTCAACAACTTCTTACGGAGTAAAGCCCTGACCTTCGGTGAATTTCACAGCTGGATGCGCCGTAACCGACCCGACCACAATGCCGCTATGGATGCCATTAAAGAAACATGGGATTTGTAGCGGTGTGGTACCTCAATGGTACCCTCTGAATGCAAATAAAAAGAGCGTGTGCTATGGTGCACACGCTCTTTTTGTGATGGCTCTTTAAAAATTAGACGCGGGTCAACGTAACAATCGCGTTACCATCCCCATCCAACAACGTCAGGGTGTCGCCTTCCAGGGTATAGTTGGTAGCCAATTGGAGCGAGCTCAAGAAGTTGGTTTCCTGGGTCATCAGGGTTTGATCTTCACACGCCATCATGGTGGAGACCACCCCGACAATGGACAGGTTCATACCATCTACGGTGTAGGTTCCACCATACCCGTTACACCCACCATTCCCGGCAACTTCCCCATTGGTACCGAAACTCAATGAGGGAATCACGTTCCCGGCAACGGGTTCGCCCGTAATATCAGTGGCTTGCCAGTTCCCGATGAGATCATTATTCATTTCCATCCCATTGGAATCGTCTATCTCTGTCTCGTTATTGGGTTCGGCATCGTCCATACCGCCGTTGTCATCCATATCGCCTGAATCATCGGTTCCCCCGATGTCACCCGTACCACCGCTGTCGGCGGGCGGGGTATCGGTCGGGGTATCGGCGGCAGGGGCACAGGCAACCACGCCCAACATGAGGGCAATGGTGAAAAGGACGGTGGTCAATAAGTGTCGAATCTGCATTGGTATTGCTCCCTTGCATTTTTATTCATTGTGCGGAGCGAAATTGCTCCGATGCTAAAGATAACGACAAGGGGGGTAGAAATGTTCCCGATAGGCTTAGGCATCCCGATTCAGAACCACAAGGGCGGTTCCCATCTCATCGGTCAGCGTCAGGGTATTTCCTTCGATCAAATATACGGTGGTTTGGTTCAAGGCATCCATCAGGGCGGCTTCCTGCGCCATCACCGCTTCATCTTCACAGGCAATTAAGGTTGCCGTCATCCCGGTAAGCACAATTCCGTTGCTTTCGTCAGTGGTATAAGTTCCACCGAACCCGTTACATCCCCCTTCGCCCGATACTACCCCTTCGTTGGTAAATGAAAGGGTTGGAACCACCCCGGTTTCGACCTGATTGCCGTTGATGGAAATCACCAGCCAATCGTTCACCAATGTGGTATCGGCGGGTTCGTTCGGTCCACTGGTAGAAGTGTCAGGAGTAGGGGTTGCAATAGGTTCTGTCGGGTTGGCACACGCCGCCAGCGCAACCAGCAGAATGAGGAGGGTAAGGAGGGGGAAAGTTCTTTTAAGGGTTTGCATCGTTTTCTCCTTTTGGTGTTGTGATGTCTGTTGCGGAGAAATTGTAGTTATTTCAATTACGAAATACCAAGAATGACAGCCCCAACGTTTTTATATACATAGAGAAATATAGTGTCGAGGTCGGGGCAGAGACGGGGTGCGTGATGCGTGGTGCATAACGCCAAAAAGTATAAACTCCTCGTTTCCTGATAAAATTCATAGGACTTTCGCTTGCAGATGGATTTTGATAGTGCGCCTCACTATCAAAATCCACATCTTCTCGCTTTCAGAGTGAAAGTCCTAATTCAATAATTTTTCCAAGAATTTTCAAGACTGACTGTGCCAATTTGGTATACTTATGGATACAATTCTGAAGTTAAAAAGGGAGTATGAACATTCAGAATCACGCTCCGTCTTCATAAATCGGGGATGATTTTGTGAGGACCCCCTCGCTGTTCC
>CBKYSX010000457.1:0-4244 GCA_966690745.1 uncultured Ardenticatenales bacterium | reverse complement strand
GGTGGCGATTGACCCGGATGAATTAACCCAAATTTTTCTGAATATTTTGCTGAATGGACGGGATTCAATGCCGGATGGGGGCACACAGGTGGTAACCATTGGGAACGGCAACGGACTGGTAACGCTTGCCTTTGAAAATGATGGTCCGCCGATTCCGCCGGATGTGTTACCCCGTTTGTTTGAGCCATTTTTTACGACCAAAGGGGAAGGAACGGGTTTGGGGTTGTATACGTGCCAATCCATTTTAGAGCAACATGGGGGCACGATTCAGGGGGAAAACTTACCTGACCATCAAGGAGTTCGCTTTACCATTACATTGCCTGCCATTCTGCATCTCGCAGAAGCATCTTAACCCCGGTATTGCTTCGTTCAGGAACTCCTGTTTACCATAGGGATGAATGAAATGACCGACAACAAAAAAAAATTGTTACTTGTAGACGATGAGGAAGCCATTCTGAAACCGTTGGAACGCGCCCTTTCCATGTTGGGGTACGATGTTGCGACCGCCACTGATGGAAGTAAAGCGTTAAATATGCTGGGATATAGTCGTTTTGATTTAATGGTTTTGGATTTGCAAATGCCGGGGATGCACGGGATGGAAGTGATGCGCCGCGCCCGTGAATATGACCGTCAATTGTTAATTGTTGTGTTGACAGGAACGGCAACACTGGAAAGCGCAATTGAAGCCGTGCGTTCCCATGCAGTAGATTTTTTGCTGAAACCTGTAGGGATTACCGAAGTGGTGACGACCGTAGAGGAAGCCTTGCGCCATCATTCCGATGATCAACATCGCAAACGGGTGCTGGATGTATTGATGCGTTTGACCGAACCCCTGCGCCATGTCCCCGGTGAAAACGGGATGCTTAACGGGGCAGAGGGAAACGGCTCTCTGCGATTGGATGATGCAAACCGGGTTGTTTATGTAGAGGAACGGAACGAGAGTATTCCTTTAACTGAGGGGGAAGCGGCGATATTACGTGTCTTTCTGAATACGCCCCGGCAGGTTCTTGCCTGTCGGGATTTGGCGCGGCTGGCGTGGGAATATGATTTGGAAGAAATTGAGGCGCAAACCCTGATTCGCCCGTATATCTTCCGCTTGCGCCAGAAATTGGAGAACGATCCCAACCAACCCAATCGTATTCGCACGGTACGGGGACGGGGCTATCTGTGGGATGAGAGTGGCAGTTAGGGCGTTTAGGGATATTGCCTTCACCTGTTGCTATAACATAACCATAAAATCCGAAAAGCGGTGCAGACGATTTATCGTCTGCACCGCTTTTTATCCCTCTAAGAACACCGTATTACCCCCGTTATCTACCTCTATTCAGGGTATGAATAAATAATAATGAACAGATTTTGGAAAATAATTCAGCCATCTTTTTGTTATACTGATGACTAGTAAGTTTTATATTGTTGTGGCATTTCATCCATCCCCATCTGCCACTCACAACACTTCTACAAATGGTAGAAGTGTTCTTGATGGCTATGACGGCTTACACCAACCCCCTTACCCCGATGAATCCGGCAGAAGACAGCACCCTTCTGGCGGCAATTATCCAAAAGAACGAGCAAGCCCTCGCCACCGTTTACGATAAATACGCTCCGCTTTGCTATAACATTGCCCTACGCATTGCCAATGACCGTGTTGCCGCTGAAAGCATTTTACAAGACGCTTTCTTAAAAGTGTGGGACAAGGCAGGTAATTACGATGGGCGCGGTAGCGTTGCCGGTTGGATTGTTCGCATTACGCGCAATCAGGCATTAGATTGGTTGCGCCACGAACGTTCCCGTACTGCTCAAATCGCTTATTCGTGGGACGATGAGAGCGAGGATGCCGAACGGGATCACGCCGGTGCGGACCCCCAGGCGAACCCTGAAGTGCAAATGGCGGTGAAAGACACCACCTTTCGCTTAAAGCAGGCATTGGCGCAATTGCCCTCGGAACAACGGTTTGCGGTGGAACTTTCCTTTTTGGATGGATTAAGCCATCACGCCATTGCGGAATTAACGGGCGTACCATTAGGAACGATCAAGACCCGGGTACGATTGGGATTGCAAAAATTACGTGCCTTGTTAAACCCTATGGAAGATATGCCGGCATGGTAACGCTACACTTCATCCCATAAAAGCGGACGACTGAGTTTCAGCGTCCGCTTTTTTGTTGCACAACGCCATAGGTGTTACGCAGTTGAGGGTAAAAATAGTTTTCCATAGGAAAATTATTTTTACCCTCGTTTCTTATTCAAAGTCTTGTAACTTCTAAGCCCTTACGATTCAGGGCAAAAAATGATATGCAACACGCGGGGTCCGTGCATCCCTAATATTAGTTCCATTGCAATGTCGGCGGTGCGGCTGGGTCCGGAAATCAACACGGTATTGGCAGTGGCGCGGAAGGTTTCTAAAGTATCGGTGCGTTGTTGCGCGACCCAGCTTTCCAAGTTCGAGAGCAGTTGATGTTCCGTAATCAAGGCGATATGAATCGGTGGCAAGAGCGAGGCACTGCGGGGTTTGCCTGTACCACTCGTGACCACCAATGAGCCTGTAGCGGCAAGGGCGGCTGTTGCCCCCGTAATCCCCACCCGTACAGAGGCATCCCGTACTCCCGCTACTGCAATCCCTCTTGCCGCCAATGCGGGATGGAGGGTCGGTAGTGGCAATTCCTCCCAGGCGATAACGGCTTTTTCTTCCCCGATAATTTCAAAAATGGTATCTAGTGCCGCTTCTACCGTGTCGGGTTGGTGAACCATTGCCGAGAGCAATTCCGCCTCGGCAATAAATCGCGCTTTCAGGGTGGTGGGGTCCGTTTCGACCATAGGCGACACCGGGCGATGGTTCGTAGGCGCGGGGCTATCGGGAAAGGGGCGGCGGGCATTGCGGAGCCGCTCTAAGATAGCATCACGAGAAGTCATATTACTTTTTGCTCCTCTCTTTCCACCGCTCCCGAAAGGATTTTTTGGCGAAGCGCGGAAAGGTACGATATTTGGTCCAGCCGGAAAGAGGGGCGGGGAGGCGGCGCGGTGTACCTGCTCTCATCAATAGTGAAATGGTTTTGCCCCCGGCTTTGTAAAGGCGGGGCGATTTCATCCCTTGCGCCCATGCTTTGATACCCGCTGTCCAGACCGCACCGCCACCCCCGTTTTTCACGACATCCCGCCGTAATGCCAGTAACATTCGCGGAATATCAATATCTACCGGGCAAACCTCTTTACAGCGTCCGCATAAGGTGCTGGCGAAGGGAAGGGGGCTGGCGTGGTCAATCCCCTTGAGCAGGGGAGTGACAATCGCGCCTATCGGTCCGGGGTAGACCCAGCCGTAGCTATGCCCCCCCGCTACCTGATAAACGGGGCAGGCGTTCAAACACGCGCCACAGCGAATACAGGCGAGTGCCTCGGCATATTCGCCCGCATACATGGCGGAGCGTCCGTTGTCTACCAGAATCACATAAAGATGGTCGGGTCCGTCGGCATCGTCGGCGCGGCGAGGTCCGGTGAGCATAGAGGTGTAAACAGTCAGTTTCTGCCCGGTAGCACTGCGCGGCAGAATTTGGGTCAGGGTGGCGTAATCTTCCAGAGTCGCCACAATTTTTTCGATGCCGACGATGGCGACGTGCACAGGCGGAAAACTGGTCACCATGCGTCCGTTGCCCTCGTTTGTTACCAGACAAACCGTGCCCGTTTCCGCAATAATAAAATTCCCGCCCGAAATTCCCATCTCAGCGGTCAGAAATTCCTGTCGCAATTTGGTTCCCGCGTAATGCGCCATTGTCATGGCATCATCTGTGGGGGACATACCAATGCGATCCACAAAAATATCGCGGATGCTGGCTTTGCTCTTGTGAATCACGGGGGCGACGATGTGGCTGGGGGGTTCGTTGTTGAGTTGGAGGATGTATTCGCCCAGATCGGTTTCAATGGGGGTAATGCCTGCGGATTCCAGCGCATGGTTCAGCGAGGTTTCTTCCGTGACCATGCTTTTGCTTTTGGCGGCTTTGGTGACACCATGCTTTCTGGCGATTTCTATCACCAACCGATTGGCTTCTTCTGCCGTTTCCGCCCAATACACCACCGCGCCGTTTGCCTGTAAATTTGCCTCTGCCTGTTCCAACAGTTCGGGTAGGCGGTGGAGCGCGGCGCGTTTGGCGGCGGCGGCTTGCTGGCGCAACGCCTCGCCATGTTCATGGCTGGTTTCCGCCATTGCCTTCAGCCGCTTCGTGTAGGCATTTGTTGTCCCGGTAGTCACCGAAT
>CBKYSX010000456.1:0-4262 GCA_966690745.1 uncultured Ardenticatenales bacterium | reverse complement strand
ATTTTGGAAGTATCGCCATGCCCTGACCCGCCCCTACCGCTAGTACCACTACATATAGTGTCCAGATTTTTCAACAACTCAACTCCCTTTTTGTGGAATTGTGGATAAGCGGTGGATAGATGTGGAGAAGGGGGATAGGATGTGGATAAGTAAGGTACTCTGTGGATAATTTTTATGAATAGTTCGGTTCGGGTGACACCCGGCACACCACAAGATAGGCTCTTTGACGAGCGATTCCTGCGCCAACTGGATCAATTGGTGCTGGTATCCAAACAGGCGCGGCGCGGACAGATGCAGGGGGAGCGGCGAAGCCTGAAACGGGGGCAGTCGGTGGAGTTTGCCGATTACCGCCAGTATAGTCGCGGCGACGATTTCCGATTGATTGATTGGAATGTTTTTGCGCGGCTGGAAACGCTCTTCTTAAAACTGTTTGTCGAAGAGGAAGATTTAACGATTCACATACTGGTGGATACCTCCCGTTCGATGGATTGGGGCGAGCCGAACAAATTGAAGGTGGCGCGGCAGTTGGCGGGGGCGATGGGCTATATCGCGTTGGCGGGGCTGGATCGCGTCACCGCTTCGACGATTAGCGACAGGGTGGAGTTGTTTCCGCCCCATCGCGGCAAACAGCAGGCGCATACCCTTTTCAATTTCTTGCAGGGGTTGAAAACGGGCGGCAGTGCGGATTTGGGAACCACATTGACCCGCTATGCACAGGGGGCGCGGAACCCGGGTCCGTTGCTGTTGATTTCCGATTTGTTTGATGCGACGTGGCAGGAAGGGTTACGCGCCCTGTTGACGCGCCGTTTTGATATTACCGTTCTGCATGTGTTGTCGCCCGAAGAACTGAACCCGACGGTGGTCGGGGATTTGCGCCTCAAAGATGTTGAACGGGGACACGAGTTGGAAATTACGGTGGATGCGGCAATGGTGGAACGATACGAGGCGAACCTTGCCGCGTGGCAGGCGGAATTGCGCCAGTGGTGCGGGGCGCGGGGGATCGCCTACGCCACGCTCAGCAGTGCCTCCCCAATAGAGGAAATCGTGTTGACACTGTTGCGGCGGCAGGCGATAGTACGGTAGTGCATATTGCATATTCCATCGTGCATAAACATCAACGGCGATCCTGCCTTTGTCCTTATGCAATATGCACGATGGAATATGCAACAAAAAAGAGGGGTTTCAGGTACCCCTCCAAGACCTTCATTTATTTCGGTTCGCAACCGATGACAACACATAGGTGTTGTACTTTGCCCGTTAGCGTATTCTGCTGTTCTGAGGGATTACTAAGAACTTTCAGTAAACACCACCCCCTTTTCAGCACATTTGAACCGCGGTTGGTAATAATGCGATGTGTCTGCGTTGAGCAACGTTGCAACAGGAGTATACCAAATTTTGGGGGGTGGTTCAATAGAAAAGCTGTGCGAATTGAAAAGTGGTGTTGAATTTTTAGGTTGGATTCATAAACGGCAGTGAACGAAAGTGACAACAGCAACGACAGCAACGACAGTGAACGGCAGGTACGGGATAACACAGAGGAACGGAGACGCGGAGGGCAGTATTCATGGTATCTGTTTGGAAAGTATTTAGGTTAGAAATCGTGTCGGTAAGCACATGTCTATAGCCCCGTCCCTTTAGGGCGGGGAAAAGGTGCGAAAACGATAATCGGATATGTAAGCCAACGCCCCGCCACGACAGGACGAAGCATTCCAACGCGGGAACGCTCGCCCATTAAATAAATTGTTTCATTCCGATGACCCGCCACGTAATAGGGTCGGGGGAATGCTTCGCCCCTACCATGCGCGGGATGGTCGGGTGTAGAACTACAAGAAAAATCGGTGAGTAGGGGGGCTGTGAGAAAGGGGAAATGGGAAACGAGAAAGGTCGTTGCCGTTTCTGCCGTTCACTTATCACTTTTCACTAACCACTATTCACTGTCGTTCGGAGAACACACATGGGTCTGATTGCCCCATTGGGATTACTGGGATTGGCATTGCTGGCTCCCATCATCGCAATGTATTTGCTGAAACGCCGCCGCGACGAAGTGGCGGTGTCGAGCGTCTATTTGTGGGAGCGGGTGGTGCAGGATATGGAAGCCAACGCCCCCTGGCAGAAACTGCGGCGCAATTTGCTGTTGCTGTTGCAATTGCTCTTTCTGCTGGCGGCGATTTTCGGGCTGGCGCGTCCCTTTTTATGGACGGAAGGCGCGGCAGGGCAGAGCCTGATTGTCGTGGTGGATACCTCCGTGAGTATGGGGGCGAACGACACAGCGGAAGGCACCCGGCTGGATACCGCCCGTACTGAAACCCTGCGCCTGATGGATGGGTTGCCCGATGGCGGACAAATTACCGTAATTCGGGCGGGGGGCGGGGCGGAAATTCTTGCCGCGAACAGCAGTGACCGCCTTGCCGTGCAAACCGTGCTGAATACCTTAACCGCAAGTGCGCGGGACAGCGACCTAACCCAGGCATTGACATTGGCGGCGGCGGCGGCGGAACGCACCGCCGATAGCGAAGTGGTGATTTTGAGCGATGGAGGCGTACAAGTGCCGCCCACCCTCGCGGTAGACCGCCCGATACGCTACATCCCGATTGGGCAGAGCGGGGAGAATCAGGCAATCAGCACCCTGAGCCTGACGCGGGTGAATACCGATACTTACGATGTTTTTGTACAAGTGACCAATCACAGTTCGGCGGAAGCCACGCGGCGGTTGGTGGTGGAGCGGGACGGGCAACTGTTCACCGCTACCGATGTCACGATGCCCGCCGGACAATCCGCTACGCGCCTGTTACAAGTGCAGGGGGAGGGCAATTTTAGCCTGTCGGCGCGGCTGGAAGGCGAGGACACGCTGGCGAGTGATGATGTAGCGTTCGCTGTGCCGGGGGTGGGCGGCAACCGTACCGTGCGTCTGTTGACCCCTTCGGCGGACAATCGCTTTTTGAGGGTCCCCTTCCAATTGCTTCCCAATGTCCAATTCAGCATGGGCAACCCCCTGACCGATACCGCCGAACTTGATGGCACTACGGCGGACTTATTGGTGCTGGATCGCTGGTTGCCCGATGAAGGGTTGCCCGGCACGACGGAAAATCTGCTAATTATCGCGCCTCCGGCGGGGAATGACATTATTCAGACCACCGGCGTTTTTACGAATCCGGTCCCTGTGAAACAAAATACCATGCCCTCCATCGAAGATAGTCTGTTCTTTGACAGCGACCTCTTTTTTGTAGAAGCGAAACGGGGCGAGGTTCCGGTCTGGGGAACGGTGGTGTTGGAAGATGCGGCAACGGGTGCGCCTCTGTTGTGGGTGGGCGAACTGGACGGGCGGCGAATTGCCGTGCTGAACATTGCCATTTACGGGCAACCCGAAGCGATTGAGGTAGAGCCGCCGCGTGAACTGGTGCTGACCAATTTTGTCTACAACCCCGGCTTCCCGGTGTTGATGGTCAATCTGGCAAATTATTTACTGGCGGGTCCCGCGGGGGGGCTGGCGGGGCAAAGCGTGGAGCCGGGAACGGTGGTCAATTTGCCTCTGCTGGATAGTTCGCAAGTGACCGTGACCGCCCCGAACGGGCAGAGCGAAAGCCTCCGCGCCATCGGGGAGGAGCGCACCGTGCGCTACATTCCGTCGCAAGCGGGGATTTACGAAGTGTCGTGGGGCAACAACAGCACTCAGCCGCCGATTGCCTTTACGGTCAATTTGTTCCTCCCGCAGGAAAGTGCCATTGCGCCGCGAAGTGAGTTGGCGTTGACCACGACAGGAGGCGGAGCAACGGGTGAATTGCCCACCAGCACAGAAACGCGCCAGGAGTTCTGGCGACCGTTGTTGCTCATCGGCTTGATTGTGTTAACGGCGGAATGGCTGGTCTATCAACGGGACGCGCTGGTGAATTTGCGGCGGCGATGGATGAGACGAACTGCATAGCACATATTGCATAGTGCATAAACGGCAACGGCGATATTGCCCTATTCGGGATAATTGTGTCATGGAAATCCGTACCCCAACCTGAAGGATGGGGCTACGAAATACGGGAATCTACGGAACGAATATCGTTGTGATGGGGGACGACAAGGGGCTAAACCCCCGTGCTAGCAGAACGAAGCCTCGTTGAGGCTATCAACCCGTAGGGTTTTGTTCTCTTAGCACGGGGTTTCAACCCCGTGAATAGGGCTTCCAACCTCAAAATGGATGGAACGTGCGGCGAAATTTGCAAGAAAAGGAGCGAGTATTGAGTGGTAAGGATTGAGTAAACGACAACGACGAC
>CBKYSX010000455.1:0-4267 GCA_966690745.1 uncultured Ardenticatenales bacterium | reverse complement strand
GGGGGAGAAGATAAAAAATCGTCATCAACATCAGGGGGATATAGAACCAGTTTTTCCAGCGTTCGACACGGCTCATAACTCTGCCTCCTGACGATTCGTATACCACATGTAAGGAATGACCAATACGGCTACGCTAATCAACAAGATAATCCCGATTGCCGCCCCCCGCGAATAGAAATTGCCGTCAAAGGCGGTCGTCCACATATAAATGGCAGGAACATCAAGCGGTAATTGTTTCCCCGCCACCGCCACAATCAGGTCAAAGACTTTGAGCGAGATATGCCCCAGAATAATCATCGCGCTCAGAGTGACGGGGCTTAACAGAGGGAAAATAATATCGGTGTAGATACGCCATTCCGAAGCCCCATCCACCCGTGCCGCCTCCCGCAATTCGTCGGGAATCGAGCGTAAGCCGCCGAGATAGAGTGCCATCGTATAGCCTGACATCTGCCAGATGGCGGGAATCGCAATCGCGGCAATCCCCCATTGCGGTGTGGTATGCCATTGGCTAATCAGAAAATCCAATCCCAAATTATCAAAAAGTAAGTTTAAACCGCTAATACGGCTTCCCTGTGCGGGGTTCATTAACCACCGCCAGACAACCCCTGTAACGATAAAAGAAATCGCCATCGGAAACAAAAAGAGGCTACGAAAAAAACTTTCACCGCGCAACCCTTGATCCAGCATAATGGCTAACCCCAGCCCCAGCACCAATGAACCGCCCACAAATAAAGCGGTGAAGATGAGCGTATTACGAATGTCTATATGGAAACGGGGGTCTTGCATCAAAGCGATGTAATTATCCAGCCCCACCCATTCGTAATTGGGTAGCAATCCGACCCAATCACTAAGCGAGACCCGCCCTGACCAGAAGATGAAACCATAGACAAAGATCGCAAGGGCAATAATGGAGGGGCTGACGAAAAGTGCCGCCAACATGGTGTCGCGGTTCCAACGCATTGTAAACCTCTGTTAAGGTCAGCATGGATGGGCAATTTGCCCATCCATGCTGAAAGCGACTTTACTTATTGGCAGGCACCATTAGCACTACATGCGGCAACCAGCGCACTTTGGAAGGCGGCGACATCGCTGTTGGTCAGGAAGAGACCGAGGGCGGTGTCAATTTCCGATTTCCAGGAGTCGTTGGCAACGGTTCCGTGTGCCAGACTACCCACAACGGTGTTGTTGTTCCAATCATCCATTGCCGACAACAGGTATTCGCCATACAGTTCGCGGTTACCATCGGTACGGGCAGGAATCGAACCTTTCACCGGGTTAAAGGCATCTTGACCAGCCTGGGAACCGGCAACCCGCAACCATGCAATCGCGGCATCGCGGTCGGGCGCACCTTTCGCCAGCACGAAACTGTCGGAAAGGAATTGGAAGTTGCCGCCGGTTCCGGGAACAGGTGCCCAGCCGTAGCCTTCCATCGGGGTCAGACCCAGTTCGCGGAAGTACCCTTCTGCCCAGTCGCCCATCACGTTAAAGGCGGCATCCCCGTTGGTTACCAGTTGGGACGCATCTTGCCATGTCAGAGCCGAGGCATCGCTGTTGACATATGTCAAGGTTTTGGCAAAGTTTTCGAGGGCAGTGGTCACTTCAGGGCTACCCCAATCAGTGGTGCCGTCCCACAGCCCATTATAGGCTTCCGGTCCTAAAGAGGCGAGGAGGATGGTTTCCATCAGGTGCATTGCCGTCCATTGTTCGCCCATCGCTAAAGGCGCGTCCATCCCGGCGGCTTGTAAGGCATCCATGGCGGCGAAGAATTCATCCAGCGTGGTCGGAACTTCGATTCCGTTTTCCGACAATACGGTAGGGTTGTACCACAACACGTTGGCGCGGTGGATGTTGACGGGCACAGAGTAAATGTTGCCGTCCTGAGAAATCAGAGGAATAAGGGTGTCCGGCATGACTTCCATCCAACCTTCTTCTTCATAGAGGAAGTTCAACGGCTCTAATTGGTCGGCGGCGACATAGGTGCCGATCAATTCTTGTCCGGCGTGACCTTGCCAGCTGTCAGGCGGGTCCCCGGCTTGCAGACGGGTGGCAAGCACGGCGCGGGCGTTGGTTCCGGCACCACCCGCAACGGCGGCATTGTTAAAGGTAATGCCCGGATATTCGGCGTTGAACACTGCAATCAGAGCTTCCAACCCGGCGGCTTCACCGCCCCCTGTCCACCAGCTGAACACTTCAACTTCACCCGTTACGGCATCGGAGCCTTCTTCGGTGGTTGGTTCTTCGGTGGTGGTGTCTGTACCACCGGTGGTTTCTTCGGTTGTTGTTTCGGCGGTCGGTGCCGTCGCCGTCGGAGCCGCATTACAGGCGGCAAGCAAGGCTGTTACCATCACTACCAGGATGGCAAGGAACAACTTCGTTCGCATAAGAATTCTCCTCCAGTGGACTTTTGAGCGGTGCAACGAACGCTCATTATTGTAGACAACGACACACCCTCTACATTTTTAGGCAGTTAGCCCCGTGCGAAAACACCTCCTTCAACGCCCAACGCTTGTAAGATGGGAACGTCGGAAACATGAATGAGATGGTGTAACACCAGCGTTGCCGCGCCGATGGCAATCGCATCATCGCCGAGGCGGCTGGTGGTAATGGTTACTTCGGCGTTGGATTTGGCAAAAGCACGTTCGCGCACGGTGCGGCGCAATTCGCCCATCACCAGATTCCCCGCTTGCATGATATCGCCCCCCAACACAATCAATTCCGGGTTGACGAGATTGATGAGGTTGGTCATGGCAAGCCCTAAATAGCGTCCAACCGTCATAATTACATCTACGGCTACGGGGTCGCCTGCTTGCGCCGCTTGCACAATATGGCTGACAGTAAGGGGGTGATGATTCAGAATGGGGGGCAGGTGATGGTTATATTGTTCCCGTACGGCGGCAATCATTGCCTGTGCGCCCGTCATCGCTTCCAGACAGCCCCGCAATCCACAACGACAGAGCGGACCATTCATATCCATACAGGTATGCCCGATTTCCCCTGCCGTACCCCCCGCCCCACGGAAAATATCGCCCCGCAGAATCAAGCCGCACCCGACCCCGGTGGCGACTTTAATATAGGCAAGGTTTTCAACGGCACGTCCATGTCCCCACCACAATTCCGCCAACGCGCCAAGGTTCGCGTCATTGTCCAGATACACCGGCAAGCCCATTGCATTGGCAAGTTCCATGCGAAGGTCAACCCCGCTCCAATAGGGGAGAATCACAGAGGACAACCGATCCAGATGGTCCCCTTCCAACGGTCCGGGAACGCTGACCCCGATGCCTAAGATTTTGGATTTGTCGTATCCGGATTCGGCAATAATTTCATTAAAGCGGGTGACAATACGGGCAATCGTGGCATCGGGTTGATTGAGGGTATTCACCGATTCCCGGCGAATAGCGAGAATGCTACCATCCAGATTCACAGCAAGAATCGTCAGGTGGGTCGCCCCGATATCAACGCCCAGCAGGGCGCGGGCGGAATAATCAAATTCGAGGAGAATCGGGCGGCGACCCACCCCGGAAAGGACGGTTCCCGTTTCGGTAATAATTCCGGTGGGCAGAAGTTCATTGATGAGGTTGGTAATCGTGGCGCGGCTTAATTGGGTGTCCCGTGCAATATCCATACGGGAAATCGCCCGTTCCTCTCGTACCATATTAAGCACGAGTCGGAGGTTGCGTTCCCGAACATCATTAGCGTCAGCGATTTGGGGTGTGCCTCGCACGATAACCTCGATTCCGTATGCGCCCTACGGTGGACATTGTGCCGGAAGTAATTCCAGCATACCAACAGTTCTGTAATTTGTCAACGGGTTTTCACAAAATTGATTTAATTGTTAAATCAATGTGATTCACCCCAGATACCCCGGTCCTTCTTCGATCCATTCCGCGCCCCCCTCCCACACCTCTTTTTTCCAGATGGGCAAATGCTCTTTGGCACGGTCAATCGCATAGCGACAGGCGGCAAAGGCATCGGCGCGATGGGGTGTAGACACCGCAATGCCAATACTTGCCTCGCCAATTTCTACGCGCCCGATGCGATGCACCAACGCGACCCCTTTCACGGATGACCATCGTTCCCGTATTTCCTGCGCGATGGCTTTCATCCGCCGTTCTGCCATATCAGGGTAGGCTTCATATTCCAGATAATCCACCTGCCGCCCCCCTGTCTGGTTGCGGGTGGTTCCCAGAAAAACCAACACTGCCCCCGCGCCGGGGTCACTGACCGCTTGACGCAACTGTGCCTCATCAATTGGCATCTCTGTAAGGGC
>CBKYSX010000454.1:0-4268 GCA_966690745.1 uncultured Ardenticatenales bacterium | reverse complement strand
CGAACTATTGACACAGGTACGGGATACCACCCTGAATGCCTATAGCCATCAAGACCTCCCCTTTGAACGGTTGGTCGAGGCACTCAACCCGGAACGGACGCTGAGTTATAGCCCGATTTTCCAGACCCAGTTTGTCTTCCACAACAACCCGCAAAGTGATTTTCGGTTGGATGGGTTGGACATTGGCTGGCTTCCCCCGGACCGTGAAGTCACCAAGTTCGATTTGTCACTTTCGCTATACGAAGAGAACGGCGAACTAAAAGGGGGCTTGGTCTACAACACCGCCCTCTACGAACACGCTACCATTGAACGGATGGTCGGGCATTGGCGCGTATTGGCGGGAGCCGCCATTCACCAGCCGGATGTCCCTGTTGCCACTCTGCCCTTGCTCACCGAGCCGGAAGAACATGAATTGCTGGTGGCGTGGAATCGAAGCCGGTTGCCTGTGCCTGCCTTGCCTCTTCATCACCATATCTACGCACAGGTGGAACGCACCCCCGCCGCCACCGCGTTGGTGTGCGAAGGTGAAAGCCTTACCTACGCCGAGTGGGACCGCCGCGCCAATCAGGTGTCACACGCACTCATCGAGCATGGGGTGAAACCCGAAAGCCGCGTTGCCCTCTTTGCAGATCGCTCTCTGGCATGGATGGTGGGGATGTATGGCACGCTCAAAGCCGGGGGCGCATACACCCCGATAGACCCCATCACCCCCCCCGAACGGTTGGCGGGCATGGTGACGGAGGCGGGCGCAACTGTCCTTTTAACCCAAAAACATCTGGTCGCGGAACTGCCCGACCTTCCCTGCTCTGTGTTGGTGCTGGATGATACGCCTGATGGCTTTGCCGCCTATCCCGACGATGCACCCTCCGTTACGGTTCTACCCCACAACACCGCCTATATCCTGTTCACCTCCGGCTCTACCGGACGACCCAAAGGGGTGGCGGTGGAACATCGGCAGATTACCAATTACCTTCATGCGATTCTGGACCGCGCCGATTTTCCGGCGGGAGGCTCCTTTGCGATTGTCTCCACCCTCGCCGCCGATTTGGGCAACACCACGCTCTTCCCTTCACTGGTGACGGGCGGAACGCTTCACATCATCCCTTACGAACGCGCCACCGACCCCATTGCCGCCGCCGATTATTTCCGTACCCATTGGATTGATTGCTTAAAAATCGTGCCAAGCCATTTTGAAGCATGGTTGACTGCACCCAATCCCGCCGATGTCGTGCCCCACCAACGGTTGATTTTCGGGGGCGAAGCCAGCAGTTGGGAACTGATGGCGAGGATTCGCACCCTACGCCCCGACGTGACGATTCTTAACCACTACGGACCGACTGAAACCACCGTCGGGGTATTGACCTGTACCGTTCCCGAAATACCCATTGCGGGGGCGGCGATTGTGCCGTTGGGTCGCCCGTTGGGGAATACCCATATCTATGTTTTAGACCGTGCGGGGCAACCCGTTCCGGTGGGCATACCGGGCGAGCTGTTTATCGGCGGGGCGCAGGTAACACGGGGCTATCTGGGTCGCCCCGCGCTCACCGCCGAACGCTTTGTACCCAATCCCTTTAGCGATGTGCCGGGGGCAAGGCTCTATCGTACCGGTGACCGGGTGCGCTATCTGCCCGATGGCAACCTTGAATTTTTGGGGCGGGTGGACTTTCAGGTAAAGGTGCGGGGCTACCGGATTGAGTTGGGCGAAATTGAAGCCGTGCTGAAACATCACCCTGCGATTCGGGAAGCGGTCGTAACGGTACGCGAAGACCAACCCGGCGATAAACGCTTGGTTGCCTATACGACAGGGAGTGAGGTCAATGCGGGAGAACTGCGTACCTATCTACGCGAAGCACTCCCCGATTACATGGTTCCTTCTGCCTTTGTCACGTTGGAGCAACTACCTCTCAACGCCAACGGCAAGATAGATCGCCGCGCCCTGCCCGCGCCCGATATGCAACGGGATGCCACAACTCCCTTCACCGCGCCAACCAGCCCGCAAGAACTTCAAGTGGCGGCGGTATGGCAAGAGATTTTGGGGATAGAACAAGTCGGGATTGACGACAATTTCTTCGATGTGGGCGGGGAATCCTTTAAGGCGATTCGTGTGGTGCGGAAGTTAGACCCCGCCATGAGCGTGATGACCCTCTTCAAGCACCCGACCATTCGGGAACTGGCGCAGGTGCTGGGTGGGGAAACCCCCGTTGCGGAACAGGGTTTGCTTCATGAACTGACCAAGCCCTTAACACCCGCCCAAACCACTCTGACACTGGTCTGTATCCCCTACGGGGGGGCGAGTGCGATTAGCTATCGCCCGTTGGCAGGGGCATTGCCCCATGGAACGAAATTGCTGGCGGTGGAATTGCCCGGACATGATTTCAGCCGTCCCGATGAACCGCTTGCGCCTCTGAGTGAGGTTGCGGCGCAAATTGTTGCTGAAATCCAGAGCAAGGTGACAGGTCCGGTGGCATTGTACGGGCATTGTGTCGGAACCGCCCTCACCACCGAAATTGCCCGCCAATTGGAGCAAGTCGGCATCATTCCCGAAAGCGTCTTTCTGGCGGGGGCATTCCCACAACCCCGTTTGCCGGGCAAATTATTCCAATGGTGGAGCAACCTTATCTCGCGGGATCGCTTACTGTCCGACCGCGTATATCACGACTTCCTGCGCTCCTTGGGCGGCTTCAACGATACCCTCGATCCCGCAGAACTCGCCTTCACCATGCGAAACCTACGCCACGATTTCAACGAATCAGAAGCGTACTACACCGCCGCCTATGAACAGGGTACACCTACCGTGCCGAAATTACAGGCTCCGGTGGTCTGTATCGTGGGCGAAAAAGACCGTGCTACGGAATACTACCCCGAACGCTACGCCGAATGGCGCGATTTCGCCCATACGGTGCGGTTGGCGATTGTGCGTCATGCGGGGCATTTCTTCCTGAAACATCAACCCGCCGCCATTGCGGATATTATCGGGCGGCAAATGGAGGCGGTGCGGGTCCCTGCCTCTGTCGAAACGGCGACCCACCCCCTCGCCCCCTCCCAAGAGGGGGAATATAAGACGGTGGGGGCAGGATTAAGTACCACATCGGGCAATCGTCCGCCCCGTCCGCCGGTTTCCACACCGCGATCTTCGGGCAACTCCCAATCGTCACCCAGCCTGACGACCTTCTTCCTGGTGGCGTTCGGACAGTTGATTTCCATGATTGGAAGCGGATTAACCAGCTTCGCGCTGGGGATTTGGGTCTTCCAACAGACCGCCGCCGTTGCCGATTTGAGCCTGATTGCTCTGCTCTCCCTGCTTCCCGGTATCCTTGCCCTGCCGATTGCGGGGGCATTGGTAGACCGGGTAGATCGGCGTAAGTTGATGCTTGCCGCCGATGTGGTGGCGGCGGTGCGAACGCTGGCAGTGATTGGTTTGCTGGCAACGGGAACGCTCGGGTTATGGCATATCTATATTGCCGTGACGGTGGGTTCGATTGTGGGCGCGTTCCAACGCCCTGCCTATGTTGCGGCAATGGCGCAACTGGTGCCGAAAAAATATCTGGGACACGCCAACGGGATTGTGCAATTTGCAACAGCGGCGGGGCAATCCCTCGCGCCGATTCTGGCGGCGGCATTGGTGGCAACCATCCGATTGGAAGGGGTACTGTTGCTGGATGTCGTTTCCTATATCGTCGCCATCACCATTCTGCTTATGGTGCGCTTTCCCGCCACGCTCTGGCGCAAACGGGAAGAGCCGCTCCATCAGGAAATCTACAACGGCTGGCGATATATCGTCACCCGCCGTCCGTTGGTGGCAATGGTCGTCTTCTTCTGCATCAGCAACCTCTTGCTGGCGGGGATGACCGTTCTGCTTACCCCTTACGGCTTAGCATTGGGCAACGAGGCAACCCTGGGCATGATCATGTCGGCGGGTAGCCTTGGCTTGATGGCGGGTGGGGTTCTGATGAGTGCGTGGGGGGGCACGGCTCGCCGCGCCGAGGGGATGATTGGCTTCGTTGCGCTGGAGGGGCTGTTCATGGTGCTAATGGGCAGTATCGCCCATCCTTATATCGCCATGGTGGGCTTGTTCGGCTTCCAACTCGCCATCTCCTTAAGTAACGGACACTGGCAGGCACTCATCCAAACCAAAGTGCCGTTCGACCTGCACGGGCGCGTCTTTGCCATCAATCAGATGCTGGCGTGGTCTACCATGCCCGTTGGCTATCTGATTGCAGGATGGCTGGCGGATAATGTATTCACCACAACTGTGGCAACACAAGTGG
>CBKYSX010000453.1:0-4275 GCA_966690745.1 uncultured Ardenticatenales bacterium | reverse complement strand
GAAATTATCGCTGTTATAGCCGGAGAACTGGCTCAACCCCTTCTGTGCCAACAGCAAATCCCGCGCTTCGGCGAGATGGGCGGGGTCGCTATCATTGACCGAATAGCCCAGATATTTCAATGCCGCGCCAATCGCCACCCGTTCATCATCCAACATGGAGAAGAAGCCTTCTTGCCCTTCAACCATCGCCGTATCGAACAATGTTGCAAGGGAGGTCGGCGGCGATTCAAAGTAATTTTCGTTGTAGGCAATGCCGGTGGTTCCCCACATAAATGGCACGGAATAGTCATTGGTGGGGTCGAAATACAGCCCCACCAAATCCGGTTGCAGGTTGGCGATGTTGGGGATGTTTTCTTTGTCCAGGGTGGCAAGCAACCCTTCTTCTGCCAGTAACGCTACGGCATAATCAGAGGGGAAAACAATATCATAGCCGCTGTTCCCCGCCCGTAATTTGGTGATGACCTCTTCGTTGGACGAGAAATTGTCCTCGGTGACTTCGACCCCATATGCCTCGCCAAACTCGGTCATAATGTCGGGGTCCATATATTCCGACCAGTTCCATAGGCGCAACGGACCGCTCACCTCACAATTTCCGGTAAAAGCCGTAGCCGTTTCGGAGGAATCGTCGCCTTCGGTGGTTTCGCCGCTATCGGCAGTTCCCCCCGTATCTCCATTCGATGTCGTTTCGCCGCCTCCGCAGGCGGTGACCAATACCAACATTGCCAGCAATACAACCCATAGTGTGCGTTTCACTGTTTCTCTCTCCTTTGTTGACGGTAAGCCGAAAGCGGAAGCAGAATCGGCAAATAAACCACAGAGAACACAGAGGTCACAAAGAACGACAACCTCGCCTCCTCTCCACAATGGAGCGGGGAATACAACACACTTGCCGTTCTCTGTGTTCTTTGTGTCCTCTGTGGTTCCATCGTCTTTGTAGTTTCTGCGTCCTGCGTCCCGTTGTTACCGTGTTTGATTCCGTTGGAACATCTGCGACACCAACACCAATCCGATGGAAAACGCCAACATAATCGTCGAGATGGCGTTAATTTCCGGGCTGATCGAACGACGAATCATGGAATAGACCTCAATCGGCAAGGTCGTACCCCCCGGTCCTGTCGTGAAGAAACTAATGATATAGTCGTCCAGCGACAGCGTGAATGCCAGCAACGCCCCGGAGATAATCCCCGGCGCAATCAGGGGAAGGGTAATCAATCGAAAGGTCGTCCATTCATCTGCCCCCAAATCTGCCGCCGCTTCCTCCAGACGACGGTCGAAATTTTTGAGTGCGGTTCGCACCGCGATACAGACAAAAGAAATACTGAAAGCGACATGGGCAATAATCACTGTACCCAGCCCCAACCGCAGATTCAGCCCCAACAGATCGTTGAGCGCGGTTAATGCCAGCGAGAAAAACGCCAGCAACGATACTGCCATCACAATATCGGGAATCGCCACGGGCATATACAACACGGCATCTACCGCCGTTTTGCCGCGAAAGCGGAACCGTTCCATCGCCAATGCCGCCATGGTTCCCAATACGGTCGAGATAATTGTGGCAACCGCCGCCACCTGAAGTGAATTGGCAAAGGCACTAATCAGGTCGCGGTTGCGGGCAAGCTCACTATACCATTGCGTCGTAAAGCCGGTCCACTGTCCGCCGACCCGTGCTTCATTGAACGAGAACAGCACCAGTACCAGAATCGGCAGGTAGAGAAAGAGGAACCCTGCCAGCGTAATTGTCCACAAGGTTCCAATGCCCCAGCGTTGCGCTACCGTGCGTTGGTCGCGGGCGACTTGGGGCATCGGCTGGCTTCGGGCTAGAGGGGTTGTTCCCACGGTGTAAAAGTCCTTTCGTGTAATAACGAATGCAACGGCAGTGCATATTGCATATTTCATAGTGCATAAACGACAACGGCAAGACCTTGTGAAACAGATGCCTTTATGCAATATGGACTATGCAATATACCCTTACGCCCGTTCCTCTTCCGGCACTGTGCGAAAGTAAATCATCACTGCCGCCGTGAGCATCACCATAAAAATCAGCGCGATGGCAGAGCCGAGGGGCCAGTTCCGCGCCGATCCGAATTGCAGGGCAAGGGTGTTCCCCAGCATGGCTACTTTTGCCCCGCCCAGAATATCGGGAACCACATATTGACCGACGGTGGGAATAAAAACCAACACCGACCCGGCGACGATGCCCGGCAGGGTCATCGGAACCATGATGCGGAAGAAGGCTTGCGTCAGGTTTGCGCCCAAATCCGCCGCCGCCTCCATCAGGGTAAAATCGAACTTTTCGATGGCGGTGTAGAGCGGCAGAATCATAAAGGGCAAGGCACCATACACCAGCCCGATCATGACGGCGGTGGGGGTGTTAATAATTGCAATCGGGGGTAATTCAAACGCCCTGAGCATATTGTTGATAACCCCGTTGTTGTTCAGTAGCACCTTCCATGCGTAGGTTCGCACAATAAAGTTGGTCCAGAAGGGAATCATTACCAGAAAAATAAGGGCGTTGCGTCGCGCCGGGGGGCTTTTCACCATCGCCACTGCCATCGGGTAGCCAATCAACAGACAAATCACGGTGGTCAGCGTGGCATACCAGAAGGAGCGCAGAAAAATCCGCAATAGGTCGGAATTGGTGAGCAGGGAGAGGTAATTGTTGAATGTAAGCGTCCAATCTACCCGTCCCGCTTCGCCCCGCGCCGCAAAACTATAGGCAACGATAATGAGAAGGGGAGCCAGAAAAAACAGCCCGATCCACAACCCGGCGGGACCCAACAACCCTCCCAATTGCAGAATCTTCCGTCGGCGCACGAATTCCACCATGCTTTATTCCCCCTTCAGAATCAGTGCATTTGACGGCATCCACGCAATATGGGCTTTGTCTCCCGCCGCGTAGTACGCTTCCTGATCCACTGTTGAAAGGCTGTTTGCCTCCCAGATATCAACCGTTTGTCCGTTGGGCAGGCGGGCGATAATGCGCGTGTCACTGCCGACGTAGGCAACATTTTCGACCGTAACGGGGAAGTGATTGGGGCGATTCGCTATGGGCTGGTCGGAAATCAGGATTTTTTCGGGGCGAATCGAAAGTGTTACGGGTTCTTCCAAGACATGCGTCGGGCGTACCCGTGCGGTCAGTGTCATCTCATCATTGACTTTCACCGTGCCAATATCCCCGGCAATATTCACCAACGTGCCATCAATAAAGTTCGTTTCGCCGATAAAATCCGCCACAAACCGATTGACCGGGCGTTCGTACATCTCCGTCGGGGTTCCGACTTGCAACAGGATGCCTTTTTCCATCACCCCGATCCGGTCACTCATCACCAACGCTTCTTCCTGGTCGTGGGTGACATAAATAAAGGTAATACCGACCTCTTGTTGGATTTTTTTCAATTCCAACTGCATCTCTTTTTTGAGTTTCAGGTCGAGCGCACCCAGGGGTTCATCCAATAGCAATACTTCGGGACGGTTGACTAACGCCCGCGCCAATGCCACCCGTTGCTGTTGCCCCCCGGAAAGCTGTTTGGGGCGGCGGTGGGCAAAGGTTTCCATGCGTACCATTCGCAATGCCTCTTTGACCCGCGTTTCAATTTCCGATTTGCCCAATTTCGCCAATTTCAAGCCAAAGGCGATATTTTCCGACACATCCATGTGTGGAAAAAGGGCATAACTCTGAAAGACGGTATTTACCGGGCGTTGGTATGCCGGTTTTTGCGCCATTTCTACGCCGTGTATCCAGATGTCGCCGTGTGTGGGGATTTCCAACCCTGCAATCATTCGCAGGGTGGTGGTTTTACCGCAACCGGAAGAGCCGAGGAGGGAAAAGAACTCGCCGTCTTCAATTTCGAGGTTCAGGTTATGGACTGCGGTAAAGTCGCCAAAATGCTTGGTGACGTTGTTCAAGTCTACCGCGACTTGCGCCATGTTGCCTACTCCTTGATAGTGGGTGAGGGGTGAACCCCACCAAAGACCATGACAATAGGAAACGGAACTGAGCCACGGTAGTATCACGCAATATTTAGGCTGTTTCGGGGATACCCCTGAAACAGCCTGAAATCATTGCGCTTAGGCTACACCCGTCCTCCGTCAGTCGTCGTGGGTCGGTTGGTAGTGAAAAAGAATCATAAATGCTCGCGTTCGCTGTTTTTGTGGCGTGTGCGTAGCGATAATTATGGTACGTATTGCCCTACAATGCAATTTGGTGGGGAAGAATAAAACCCCTGAAATAATGGGTTTCCCTGCCCTTCAAGGGCATGGCTATTGAATACAGGT
>CBKYSX010000452.1:0-4276 GCA_966690745.1 uncultured Ardenticatenales bacterium | reverse complement strand
GGGGAAAACTCTGCCCGGTGGCATCGTAATATTTTTTTACTGCCGGAACCCCGAGCGAATCACTGACAATCACCCCATCATTGCGCCATTGGTCAAATTCCGCTTCCGCCAGAATGGTGCGAAGCCCCTGGGGGTCAAACGAAATCGGGGCGGTAAATTGCCGGATGTTGCCTTGAAAGCCCCGGTAGCGGATATGGCTGGACATCAGAGCATCGGTAACAGCGGGGTCATCGGGAGTGGTGTAGTCGGTGACGGCAAAGAAGGGAGCCAATTCAATCCGGCGCAATTCTTGCAAACTCTTATCTACCGTTGCGACTTCTTCATCCGGCAAACGGTCGGAGCCACCATGACCGGGAAAATGTTTGGCAACGGTTGCAATCCGCCCTCCACTACCTTCATGAATCCCTTGAATGTAGGCACGTCCCATCTGCCCGACCCAATAAGGGTCGCCGCCAAAAACCCGTGTACCGAGGTCGCCCTTTCCGGCGGTACGGGGGGAATTTAAGACATCAATGGAAGGACCCAGAACAAAATTAATCCCGACCGCCGCCAGTTCGCGCCCTGTCACTTCCCCGACTTGCCGTGCAAGGTCGGCATTCCAGGTTGCGCCAATTGCCATCGGACTGGGCAAGGGGGTCATGCCTCCCGTCAAACGGGTATAGGGCCAGCCATCCCCCTCCTGGTCAATCGCAATCAGTAATGGCAATTGTTCTTCCGATAAAGCAAAATTCTGTAAATTTTGGGTTAGTTCGCCCACCTGAGCCGGGGCGTTTTCATCGTTGGTAAAGTTCTGATTGGCGGCAAGGATGACCACCCCCCCGACTTTATCCTCCCGAATTAATTGGGCAATGGCGGTATTACCATCACTGTTTTCCCCTACAAACGACACAATAAACAACTGCCCTACCCGTTCGGCAGGGGTCATGTTGTCCAGAATCGCTTGAGCAGGGTCATTGGATTGAGCTGATAGGCGCAGGGGCGACAACAAAGGGAGCAACAGCGCGAAAATCAGCAACAGATGCAGTGAACGACGCATTGAAAGTCCTTAAAAGTCCGGCGGGGTCTCCAACCATACGGAAATTGTTGCTTACATATTAGCCACTCCGCTAAAAAATGCGAGAACAAACGCCTACAGTTTGCCTACGAAATAATCGTGGGAATCGCGTAGGAGGGGCGTAGGGGAACGGTCAGACCTTTTGGGTGGAAGGGGGGTATGATGGGAAATTGGAAAGATAGGCAATCCTTTCATAGAGTCTCCTTTGCCTATCACCACGCACTACAGAACTAAAGTACCTTTACAAAATACACTACGATATTACCTTCTAATGGACACTGAACTCATCGAATTTCTCACCACATTCAAATACATGATTTGGCTGGTGGGTGGCTTTGCCGCTTGTTGGCTGATGATGAACTTGCCCGCATGGTCGCGGGTAGCACGGCATGGCTCATGGGTAGCGCAACGGGATTACGCCGCATGGCGCGTAAAAAACGCGGTGATCGCTCTGTTGTTGTTGCTTCCGTTGCTCGTCGTTACCACTGTCGTTTCATTTGTATAACATCCTAAGTATAAAAAAAGGCGACTAACGTGGTCGCCTTTTTTTATTTGTCCTATTGTCTTTCTATTTGCCAATTTGGTACTATTCGAGATATAATTCTACTACTCAAGTAGTTGCCACACCCCCATATCACCGTTGTTCTTCCTCCATTCCCATCACTCTACTCTCCCACTTAAATCTACACTTCTGACATGGGATATTCCTACGTTCTTGCTCTATGGAAATGATTTGCCACTGTGATGTAAGGGAGTTGCATCTATAAATCTGAACCATCACTATCATCGTCTTTCAAGTTTGGAAGGTACGCACTTTAAGCGCGAAACGAGAGTAAAAATAATTCCCGTAGAGAATTATTTCTACCCACGACCGTCCTACCTTCTAAACTTGTAAAGTTGTTTCAAATTCACTGTTGCACTTTGGTTAAGTTTATAGTACTATAGTCCTAGACGTATCACGTCCACTCACTCCCCTTGTGAGGCAGAGATGCACCGTTTTCGGAACCGTCACTTTTTTTTGCTGGATTTGGCTGTACTGGTCGCCGCCGCCTACCTGAGTTTCGTTCTACGATTAGAACGATTCCACCCTGACAGCTACTTTCCTGCATACATCCTCTTTACCACCGTTATTCTGGTGGTATTTCCCGTTCTGTTCCGCCGAATGGGAATTTATGCTCGCTATTGGCAATACGCCTCTATAGATGAGATGATGTTGCTGACCGGGACTGTCACCTTAATGACCCTGCTCGTTACGGTGATTGCCTATCCGTTGTCCAGCTTCTTCTTCAACTCGTACCCTGTTCCCCGCTCCATCCCACTCATCTTTCTGTTGCTGGCGTTGGCATTTACGGCGGGTCCGCGCCTGATTGCCCGCAGTACCAGCCGCTTAAAACAGGGGATGGATCGCCGCAATCGCACGATTGTGCGCCCGGTGTTGATTGTGGGCGCAGGGCAAGCGGGCAAAACCATTGCCCACGAACTCTTGAATAACCCCCAGTTGGGATTAGATGCGGTTGGCTTTTTGGATGACAACCCCGCCAAAGGGGGCATCAAAATTCTGGGGATTCCCGTCCTGGGCAATCTGGCAACCCTGCCCCGTATTCTGGCAAGCCACAACATCCAGCAGGTTATTATCGCCATGCCCACCGCCCCCGGTAAGGTGGTGCGGAACATTCGTGCCGTTTGTGAAACCCATCAAGTGCAAACCCGCATTATTCCGGGGTTGTATGAACTGATTGATGGAACGGTGAATATCCATAAGTTGCGCGATGTTAAAATCGAAGACCTGTTACGGCGTGACCCCATCCAAAGTGATATTGCCCCCGTACAAGCATTGCTGACAGGCAAACGGGTGATGGTCTCCGGCGGGGGCGGCTCGATTGGCTCGGAATTGTGCCGCCAAATTGCACATTGTGCCCCCGAACGGTTGATTATCCTCGCTCACGCCGAAAACAGCATTTACTACATCCTCAACGAACTCAAAGGGCGGCATCCGACCCTGCGCCTCGATTCGACCATTGCCGAGATTCGCAATCGCGCCGACCTCGACAAAATTTACGCCCACTTCCAACCCGATGTGGTCTTCCATGCGGCGGCGCACAAACATGTACCCTTGATGGAAGCCAACCCCAGCGAAGCCGTGACCAATAATGTCAAAGGGACGCGCAATCTGGTGGAATTGGCGGCGGCACACGGGGTTGAACAGTTCGTCATGATTTCGACGGACAAAGCGGTGAATCCCACCAGTGTGATGGGAGCGACCAAACGCACCGCCGAACGCATTGTACAAAGTGTGGCAAAAGCCACCGGGCGACCCTACGTTGCCGTGCGCTTTGGCAATGTGTTGGGCAGTAGTGGTAGCGTCGTTCCCCTGTTCCAACAGCAAATTGCGGCGGGGGGTCCGGTAACTGTCACCCATCCCGAGATGACCCGCTTCTTTATGACCATTCCTGAAGCGGTGCAATTGGTGCTTCAAGCCGCCACCCTGGGCAAAGGCAAAGAGGTATTCGTGCTGGATATGGGCGAACCGGTCAAAATTCTTGACCTTGCCCATGACCTGATCACCCTTAGCGGTCTGCGCCCCGGCGAGGATATCGAAATTACCTTTACGGGGATGCGTCCGGGTGAAAAATTGTACGAAGAGCTGGTCAGCGATGGTGAGATTTATGTACCGACCCGCCACAGCAAAATCCGCATGTTGCGGGATACCAACGGCTTTAACCCTGTCACCCTCTTTACCAATATCGAAACATTAGTGGCGGCGGCAGAGGCACGAAACGATGCCGCAATTCGCCCCCTTTTGAAGGTTATCGTACCCGATTACCTTTATGGCGAACCTCACAAGCCGCTCCCTGTGGTGGAATCGCCCGTTACTGTCCCCGCTAAACTTCCGACCCGCACATCCGCCATTGCCACGGCACAGGTGTAAGCGAACCATGGCACGGGCATTTCCGAATCCCCCCTTTTCATTGGCACGCGCCCGACGACTGGCGCGTGCGGTGGGTGCACCTAATTCCACCCTGCTTGCTTCTATCGTCGCAGAAGGGTTGACAATTGCTGATACCGTTTGGCTGGCAAAACAGGGGATGGCACCGTATGTGCGCCAGCGGCTTCGCCATGCCGGATTGCTGGCGCACCTATCGCCTGAGGTGGCAACCCGCCTGACGCTTGGCTATTCATTAAGTGCCGTCCACGAAGCCGTCCAACATGAAGGGGTTGTAG
>CBKYSX010000451.1:0-4281 GCA_966690745.1 uncultured Ardenticatenales bacterium | reverse complement strand
GCAACCCGGTGGAGTTGATTTTCCGGCACGGCTCCATCCATCATTGCCTGACTAAAGCCCTGAATCGAGGTGAGGGGGGTTCGCAAATCGTGGCTGACATTGGCAAGGAAATCCCGTTGCACCTGTCGTGCCGATTTTACCTCGTCCGCCATGGTGTTGAAGGTCGAGGAGAGGGTTTGTAATTCGTGAATGTCGCTGGTGGTACTAACACGGGCATCGTAATCACCCGCCGCCATCCCCGTAGCGGCACTGTTGAGTGCCTCCAAAGGTTCGGTCACTTTGCGGCTCATCCAATACCCTACCAGCCCCGCCAACAACACGCCCAAGCCACTCATCAATACCATGCCCGGCAACAGGGTCATCCACGATTCCAATACGGTCGCGGTTGGAATGGCGATCACCAGTCGGTCGCGGTCACTGAGCGGACGAACAGGCACAATGCTAAAGTAATAGGTATCCCCACCAAGCCGTGCCTGACGAATTGCCGGACGTTGAATTTCCCGCGTCGCCGCCAATAGCGTCCGCACCGGTAATTCTTCACCTTCAAAAGAGCCGTTACCCGTGACGCTATCGGAGCGAACCAAGCCGGTTGGTGCGTTTACCAACAATACCCGTCCGCCCGCCGCCTCTACCACCCGTTCCAATTGCGGATCATCGGGTTGCAAGGCATCGGCTTCCATGCGCGTTGCGACGATATTGGTAATCAGGGCAACATTTTGCTCAGCGGCGCGAATTTGTTGATTGCGTATCAACAACGCGCCTACCACGCTTGCCAGTAATAACCCCGCCAGCGCAACGAGTGTATAGCTTGTGGTCAACTGTTTGCGTAAAGTCATGACGTTACCACCATCTTGTAGCCTATTCCCCATACCGTTTCAATTGCCACATTGCCTGCTCCTGCCTCCCGTAATTTTTCACGCAGGGCGGCAACATGAACATCTACGGTGCGGGTATCGCCATAATACTCAAAGCCCCACACCTGGTCTAAGAGTTGGTCACGGCTTAAGGCTTCACCCTGCCGCCGCACGAACATCAACAACAGTTCCCATTCACGCGGACGCAGACTTAATAATTTCCCGCCTGAGGATGCACTACGCGCCCCCACATCCATGAGCAGAGTTCCCGCCGTCAACCGTTCACCCGTTGCCGACGGGGATGCTTGCTCGACATCCCATCCCTGCCGCCGCAGAAGTGCTTTGGCGCGTGCCACTACTTCACGGGGGTTAAACGGTTTGGTGACATAATCATCTGCCCCCAGTTCTAAGCCAACAATTTTGTCAATATCATCACTTCGTGCGGTGAGCACAATAATAGGAATTGTGTTTCCCTCAGCACGAAGCCGTTTACATACATCCCACCCATCCACTTTGGGCAACATAATGTCCAACAACATCAGGTCGGGTTGTCGGGTTTTCACTTGTTCCAACGCAATTTCGCCGTTCGGCGCGGTTATTACGCGCCACCCTTCCCGTTCAAAGTAGAGCCGCGACAATTCGATGATATTGGCTTCATCATCAACGATTAGAATCGTTGGCATCTCGTCGCCCCGTTCCTCTTAATCGCCGGCTTGCGGCTCCGGCAACGTCACACGTTCGTCGCGGCGCGGCTGAATTGCAATCATCGGTCCGGTATCCCGTTTGGGCGGCGGTTCCAGCACCCGTTTGAGTGAGGCAACCACCGGTGCGGCGGCTTCCATTCCCCGCGCAATAAATTCGTCGGCGCGGTGGAAATCGAAACCTTCAAATAAGGTGACATCCGGCTCAATGAGAGCATCTACCCGCCCCAAACGGTTCTGAATTAGCCCCGCTTCCATAATCTCTTCTTTGCCCAGCGTCAACGCCACCAGATTGGGCAATCGCCCGGTTTGTTGCATCGTTTTGCGGTGTACCCGCTCCTGCAACGACACAATCACCGATGATGCAATCACAATATCCACATCGTCCCGTACGACACTAACGGGAACGGGATTCACCGCCGCGCCATCAATCAGCCACCGCGACCCGCTACGGGCAGGTTCCATTAACGGCACGGAGGAAACGGTGGCTTGGACGGCTTCCGCCAGAGGACCATCGCGGAAAACCACCTCTTCCCCGGTAATCACATCGGCGGCGATGATTCGCAATGGGATTTTGCTATCTTCAAAGGATTTGTCATCGAAGGTGCGGGCAAGCAATCGTTGAACCCACTTGCCGCTTACAATGCCGGTGCGGAAGGGGAAATTAAGTGCGGAGAGGCTCTGGTAACTGTAAATGCGGGACAAATCTTTGGCGAAGGCGGTGATATTCTGAATATCCCACCCTACGCCATACAACGCCCCGAACAGCCCCCCGCCGCTGGTTCCTGCCATCACATCAATACTAATGCCTGCATCTTCCAACGCTTTTAGTACGCCGATATGGGCGATACTACGGGCATTGCCGGAGGAGAGAGCTAACCCGATTCGTTTGCGGGCAATTTTGCGGGCAACTTTGGGAATAGAGCCGTTTTCGATGTTGTGATACCAGTAGGTGCCGTTTCGGGCGAAACGTTTGACCCATGTGGTTGAGCGTCCGCCCAATTCGATGACCACTTCTGCTTGTTCGGCGGCTTTGCGGGTTAGGTGGGTTTCATGGCGGGGAATTGCCATTAACACCCGCCCGTAATGACTGACCAATTGCCCCAGACGGCTGGACAGCTCGTCCGGGGTCGTATCGTCATCCATTTGCTCGACACTTACCGATTCCGGTATTGTCGGCACTTCGGGGCGCAACCCGCCCAAATCTAACAGCAAGACGGATTCCCCGGTGAATCGCTGTAGATGGTGCGCCAGGCGGGGGATGTCACTCCCCATCACGGCAATTAAATTGAGGGTATCAGTTTCGGAAGGGCGTTCGGTGGTGCGGCGTACCCGCCGCGCCAATTCTTGCGCGATGGCAAGCGCAATGGCGGGGTAGGCATTCGCCAGTGCATCAAGGTCGGCTTTGCTCAATTCCCACAATTCGGCATCAATCGCCACGCGCACGGTGGCACTGCGCCGTTCATTGAGCAAGGGCGCAAGTTCCCCGACAGGCACACCGGGACCGAGATGGGTGATGATGGTTTCGGGGTCGCCGTTTTCCCCTTCGCGTACCACCTGTACCTGTCCTGAACGGATAATGTACATGGTGTCGCCAATCGCGCCTTGCCGCATGACGATTTCGCCTTTGCGGAAACGGCGCAATTTGAGCCGTGCTTGAATCGCATCCAATGCGTCTTCGTTCAGCGCGGCGAAAAGGGGAACCGACCGTAAATCGTGCATAACGTTACACCCGTTAGGTTAGGGGGCGGGGTTGTCGGGACGAACGTCCCTGATACACCCCATACTAACGGTATAATAACAGGTTCACTACTGCCAAACAAGTAGCTAATAGCTGTTCATTGAAAAATAACCATTCCCATACTTGAAAAACTGCCCTAAACAGAGACAGCCCGACCCAATATGGGCAGGCTGTCGGGGGGAATTTTGTTCAAGTGACGAGAAGTCTATCAGAAAGTTAAAGAGTTATCAAGGGTATTTTGCGCCTATAGTACTCGCACCTTATCCACCCATTTTACCTGTCGTAATGCGTCATCCCGTTCCGTCGGAACAATCAAGCGTACCAGTCCATCGGCTCGGGTGAGGGGCGTTCCATCTTTCATATATGCCAGTAGGGGCGAATAGAGCGTTTCTTGATGTACCACTTCGGCTCGGTAAAGCCGATTCCCAAAACCGTCGCCACTAATCACCTCCACCTCTTGCCATATTATTGGAGGGTTTACATAAGATTCAATCAGTTGAACGAGCAGGACCCCGCCAAAAGTAAAAGGCCCCGATGTGCCATGCCCGGTACTGACAATATAACAATCGTTAAGTTCTGAATAAGGCAGTTGGCGCAATTTCTTTACCGTAATGGTAACGTGTCGGGCATCGGGGAGTTCCAGCGTGAATGTGCCATCTCCGGCGGGGATTTCATAATTGGGATCGTGGCGATGGGGGCGCAACGGGTCGTGAGAAGGGGCGTTCATGGAAATAAAAACGCGGAACGGGTAATCCCGTTCCGCGTTGTAGCTCTACATGATTTAAGCGGCTTCTGTGGAGGAAGAGGCTTTACTTTCAGATTTACTCTCCGCTTTGGTTTCGCTTTTGCTCTCACTTTTACTATCAGTGGAGCCTTCGCTCTTACTTTCGGCGGGTTTGGAACTTTCTTTATCCGATGGCGGTGTCGAAGTAGCACTTCCGCCATTGCTACCGGATTTGGAATCGGTGATATACCAGCCCGACCC
>CBKYSX010000450.1:0-4286 GCA_966690745.1 uncultured Ardenticatenales bacterium | reverse complement strand
GGATAACTCAGGTAGTGTCTTCAACTTTGATGCCGGCCACCACTATTGGCGACAATATTCGGTTCCGATGACACTTGCCGAATTGGCTCAGTTTCATACGGAGAGAATGCCTAAGGCGGGCTGGACAATCGAGAGGGCAGGCTATGTTACTCTTACGAGGGGCGAACCAGTTTATTGTTTGATCGCACGGCAACGTCATATAACTGCATATATTTCTGTGCGTCAAAATTCTAAACCACCTCTTCAATCGTCGGTCATGATAAGCCTTGATAAGCCTGAGCCGGTTTACTGTGACTTCGAAACGATGCAATGATTGGCTTAGGCAGTCGAATCACGGCAAAGCGGACAAGTTAAAGTTGCCATTCCATCTTTAGGTGTTTCTGTAAATAGTGTGTAGCCCATCGCTAATAGCACCTTCAGCAACTTGTGCTTTTGGCGATGGATACGCAATACGCAATACGCAATACGCAATACGCAATACGCAATACCCTTAAATCTCAATGTATACCACTGAACAAGAACTCGCCATCCGCACGGAAGGCAAAGCGATGATTGTGGAAGCCGGAGCGGGCACGGGCAAAACGACCGTGCTGACCCAACGCTTTCTGCATTTATTAGAGCGTCATCCCGCTTGGGCAATCGAGAGCATTGTGGCGGTCACCTTTACCGAAAAAGCCGCCAACGAAATGCGGAGCCGGATTCGCACCGAGATTGAAAAGCGGGCGATGGAAAGCCACGACCCTGCGTGGCATAAGCGGCGCTTGGAGGCGGATCGGCTCCAGGTCAGCACGATTCACAGCCTTTGTGCGCGGATTCTGCGCGAAAACGCGATTGCCGCCGCCCTTGACCCCCGCTTTGCTGTGCTGGATGAGGTGGATGCTTTATTACTACGCGAAGAGGCAGTACGGAACACCCTGCGCCATCTGGCACAACACAATCACCCTGCGCTGGAATTGTTGGATTTTATCGAGGTTCGCACCCTGGAGCGAGAATTGGGCCATTTGCTCCAACGGCGTGGCACGGTGGAAATTTTATTTGAAAATATGCCTTCTGTATCGGACTTGTTGCAGTTGTGGCGGGAGAAACAACATCGGGTATGGCAAACCGTATGGGATAGCACCACCGCTGATTATCCCACTTTGGCAGAGGCAGTACGGGACATTCTGTTTATTCCGATCCCAAATGCTGATGACAAATTAATTTCCACCGTCCTTACCGCACAGAATGGTATCCATTCTCTCCAAACGGGTCATTGGGTCGAAGCCATCGAAACGCTCTGTACAATAGATTTACGCGGGGGGAAACAAGCGGTATGGGGCGGAAAAGAGGAACTGGCGGCTTTGAAAGCAGATTTAGAAGCCGTACGGGAAGCGGCACGAAATGTTAAAAAGGTGGGCGCAACAACGGAAGCGGTGAAGTTGGACAGCACCGCCGCGCACCTACTCCACCGGTGGCGCGATGTATGGCTTCTGTTGGTAACAGAATATGATCGCCTGAAAACCGCCCAAAACGGATTGGATTTTACCGACCTTGAACGCTTAACGCTGAAATTATTAACCTCGCCCACCCCTTCGCGCCGCCTGAAAGCCTTTGTAGATGGCATTGAACAGTTGATGGTGGACGAATACCAGGATACCAACCCGGTGCAACGGGACATCGTTTATGCGTTGGCACACCCCAGCCACCCCCGTTTGTTTGTGGTGGGGGATGTGAAACAAAGCATTTATCGTTTCCGTGAGGCGGATGTATCCGTATACCATTACACCCGCGTGGCGATTGAGCAAGCACAGGGCGCGATTATCCGTTTGAGCCATTCTTTCCGCAGTCACCGCAAATTGGTGATGGCGGTAAACCAATTGTTTGCGTGGGTTTTTACCCCCTCCGGCACAACCAATGCCCCCTTTGAAGCCCCGCATGGCGCGTTGGAAAGCACTGCCCTGCCCCCCTTGGAAGAAGCCGTGCCGCACCATGTTGATATGATTCGTCTACCTCATAAAGACAGGAATAACAACACGATTACCACCGGGGATTCGCGGGCGCGGGAGGCGGCGGAAATCGCAACATGGTTGGTGGATTGTGAAGCCAAAGGGATTCCGGTACGTAGCCGTGACGGTGTGAGAGCATTCCAATATGGAGATGCGGCGATTCTGCTCCGTTCCTTTGGGGATGTCGCGCTCTACGAAGAAGCCCTAAAAGCCGCCGGGGTTCCCTTTATCACGGTGGGCGGGCGCGGCTATTTCAATCGCTCCGAAGTGGAAGACCTGCTGGCATTGCTCTGCGCCCTCGATAACCCCGCCGACGATCTGAATCTGGCGGCGGCACTCCGTTCGCCGCTCTTTGCGCTCAGTGATGAAACCCTCTTTGCCCTGCGCTGGTTTAATGGTGCAGGGAATAAGAGCCATGACCCCATCCCCTTCCGCATTGCACTGGAAAACGCCTTGAAGACAATTTACCCGCCCATGCTGACGGAACGGGAAGCAGTGCTTCACGCCGCCACCGTGTTACGCCATCTGTGGGGAATACGGGGACGGGTGGAAGTGTGGGAATTGCTCCAAGAAGCGGTGATGCAAACCCATTATCTCGCCATTCTTGCCCTTGCCGATGCCAACCAGCCCGGCAGTCGCCAGCGGCGCAATGTGGAAAAATTGTTGGAATTGGCACGGACACGGGGCGGCACGAGTTTATCGGCGTTCGTGCGCGATGTGCAGACGCGCAAAGTGAACGAGGTACGCGAAGGGGAAGCAATTCCCGACCCGGAGGCGGGCGTGGTGCAATTAATGACCATCCATGCCGCCAAGGGGCTGGAATTTCCGGTCGTGGTATTGGCGGATTTGGGGCGGGATTTGAACTTTCAACGGCGCGACAGTCGGATTCTGGCAAACGCCGCTTACGGACTGTTGGCGGCATGGCAGGATGGCGAAGCCAAAACCGTAAAACCCGCCAGTTACCAGATCGGGGAATGGGAAGACCGGCAGATGGATACCGCCGAAAACAAACGCCTGCTCTATGTCGCCTGTACCCGCGCCGCCGATTGGTTGTTGCTTATCGGGCAGAAAGGCAAAAGCAACTGCTGGCTGGCACAGATGGGCGCGGCGTGGCAGATTCCCGATGACTTGGACGCGGAACCATGGAGCCACGACTACGGCGAATTCCGGTTGCGGGTGCGGGATTTGCCCGTTTCACCTTAAATCCCGCATGCCCTATACCTTAATAAAAAAGCCCCTACTTATGCAGTAGAGGCTATGCTTTACTTCTAGCAACGTTATGTTAATCAGGGGTGGTGCGGCTCATCAGAGGAAGGTAGGTACGGGATACCTCGTCTATGATTTCCAGATAGAACTGCTGGCTCTGTGCCTGATTCACAGTACTGTCCCCGAAGGCACGGAGCGGATATGTGGCAAGGTTTGCATTGCCGGGAATCGTAATTCTTAGGGTACTCACCGGACTACTTTGGAAAACATTGGCAGGAATAAACCCGCTCCCATAGCCACCCGGCATTCCCTCTACCCGCAACGCATAATTCGTTTCCAGCAACCGGATACCTGTAAGCGGTACCCCTACCGTCTCACCCGGTTCGGCAAGGATACGATTGGTAATCCTTAATTCCGGGGGCAACGGCAAAGGCGAACAAACCGTCCCCGTGGGTGTAACTGTTTCTAACGGCGGAACCCTATCCAATACATTCGGATTTGCCAGAGCCGTGCGCCATTCATCCGTTGCCGCCCCCAAAGAATTGTGCCACCCCGGATAATGCAGAGGGTCGGGGGAATCAGACGAGCCTTGTGTTACACGGAAGTCCGCGCTTCCTGGACTACCAAAAGCGTAATCGTTGAACCAAACAATGGCTTTGATAAAGGGATAGGCACTGATGTTTTGCATCGTGTCCTTAATCCATTTTGCTTTGGAGCGTTCCGGTGTACCACCATCCACCGTCCCAATTTCCGCCAGAACAATCGGTTTGGCATAGGTACAATGGAGAAATTCTAAAACACCCTTGCCCCCTAATGCGGGGTCGGGACGGTTATACAAATCCTGGAAAGTACGCCAATTCGGGTCATTCCCATTCACCCCGTACCAGTTATACCCCGATAGCCCGATCCACTCTACATAGTCATCTCCGGGGTAATAGTTGGGAATCGTGTTCCACTCCACGACAGGATTGCTGGAATAGTTGGGCGACCAGACAAATTGTGCCGCCTCGCGGGAGATGCCCATCGCCCGGAAACGATCAACCACATGCCGCCAGAAGGCAACGAATTTGGCGGGGTAACCGGGGCTGTTTTGAT
>CBKYSX010000449.1:0-4308 GCA_966690745.1 uncultured Ardenticatenales bacterium | reverse complement strand
GCATTGAGAGTTTACTGAATGGCAGTTCCTACGAGGGAATTGTGCTGGATTACCGCAATGTCAACCCGGTGTTGCGGGATGCCTATTCTGCCTATGTCGAACAGTTGGGGGCACGGTTGGTTCCGCAACGTTTTACATTGATTGTGCGGGTAGGCGACCCGATTGTGGTCGGCGATGGAACGTTTGAAACGGGGGCGTATGATTGGGTACGCCTGGGCAACGCCGCCAGTGGGGTACGACTTCCGGTTCCGCCCGCGTTTACCTATGAAGATACCGCCGCCCTTGCCCGATTTGCTACACAACAGGTCAATCGGTATGAACTAACCTTTGAACTGATTGCCGCCCCTACCGCCCAGGTAAATGGCGTAACGACGGCAGTTGGCTATACTGATGTGTCCGCGCTGGCGGAGGCAGAGGCGCAACCGCTTCTTACCTCAACCGCCGATAATGCCCCCCATCGTGTCTTGGTGCAGGGCATTGAAGTGACGGTCGAAAATCGGGCGACGCTGGGTCGCCGGTTGACTGCCCTCGAAACCGCTTTCCCCGCCGGGATTGTCCTGGCGGAGGGGGCGTTTGCCGACCCTGCTTTCTGGGAAGCAGTGGCGGCGTTTCAATCCCAAAGGTAATTCCATGTAACGGTGTATGTTACATTTGCCGGATACAGGACGCAGGACGCAACCCATTACCCGCACAGGTAACGACTCGCGCTCTGCGTCCTGCTTTCACCCTCTATCAAGTTCAGTCGTTAAGAATCAAAGCGGTACGGGTGATCTCCCCGTACCCCGGTAACAGGTGTTTTCTATGACGAAACGTATCGGACTTTTACTCACTATTTTTTTAATGTTGGCACTGGTGGTTGCCTGTAATCCGGGCGGGGATACCCCTACACCCGAACCCACCGAGCCTGTGGCGGTGAATCCCTCGCCGGAACCCGCCGAGCCGACCGAAGAACCGGCGCAACCCACCGAAGAACCTGCCCCGACGGAAGAAACCCCCACCGAAGAACCGGGCGGGGAGCCGACGGTGGAACCGACCGACGGACCGTTCCGCCCCGCCAGTCGCGACCCGCAACGCCCCTTTGCCTCGCCTGAATACGGGATGCAAGCCTTTATGTGGTGGCGGCCCGAAGTGGCAGACCGCGACTTGAATCTGCTGACACAGGCGGGCTTCAATTGGGTGAAACAGGATTTTGCGTGGCGCGAGATTGAAGGTGCGGGCAAAGGTATCTTCGACTGGAGCCATACGGATGTTATCGTCGAAATGGCTTATGATCGCTTCGGGGTCAATATCCTTGCCCGTGTAGACCGCCAACCCGCATGGGCAACCGGCGGACGCTGTGCCGAAGGGGTGGAAATGGGACCCCCCGATGACTTACAAGATTATGCTGATTTCCTCACCGCCCTCGCCACCCGTTATAAAGGCAAAATCGGAGCCTATGCGATTTGGAATGAACCCAACCTTGCCCGTGAATGGTGCGACGAGCCGCCCAGCCCGACGGAATACGCCGAACTGCTGAAAGTGGCACATGATGCCATCAAAGCCGTTGACCCCGACGCTATCATTATTAGTGGTGGGCTTTCCCCGACAGGCGGACCGATGCCAGCCGCGATGGAAGACACCCAATTTCTGCAAGGCGTATATGATGCCGCCGGCGGCACGTTGGATGGCTACGCCGATGTGGTAGGCGCACACGCTCCGGGTTTCAAAGCCCCGCCCGAATTTAGCCCCGACGATGTGATGGCAAATACGGCCACCTTTGGCAATGGTCGTTATTTCACCTTCCGCCGCGTGGAAGATTTACGGGCAATTATGGTGGAGAACGGGGATGAAGGTCGTCAGGTGGCGATTCTGGAAATGGGTTGGACGACAGACCCTCGCCCCGACTCGCCGTATAACTGGCACGCTGTCACCGAAGAGCAAAAGGCGGGCTATCTGGTACGCGCCTATGAATACGCCGAAGCCAATTGGACTCCGTGGATCGGGTTGATGAGCCTCATCTATCTATGTAACACCGACTGGACGGATGCCGATGAGCAATTCTACTGGTGTATTACCCACCCGGATTACCCCAATACCATTACCTATCCCGCCTACGAATCCCTCAAGGTGATGCCGAAGAATTTTGAATAGGCAGGGAAGGAATCTTCCTGTCCGCCAGTTGCGCTACGCTCCACTGGCGGCTACTGATAAGCTGAGACGAGTACATCAATCCTTACGGAGGGGCGACCATTGTGGTCGCCCCGACAGGTCGGGTCACAAACAAAAAGAGGAATCGCAAATGCGATTCCTCTTTTTGTTTGGAGGGAATCTACAAGTTCCGTTTCAATTTGTAGGTGCCGGGTTCCGGCACGTAGCCCAGTTTGCGATTGATTGCCAACATCGGTGCGTTGGCAGAATCGTTGTGGGTACGGATCACGGTTGCCCCTAAGTGGCGGGCGTAGCGAATCGTTAAAAGTTTTAATGCCAACGCAATGCCCTGTCCACGATAGGCACGGCGCACCCCGGTCATGTTGTTGTACATCGAATAGTTTTCAGGGATATAGCGAATGGCGGACATACCCACCCACTCCTCTCCTCGCACCGCCATCCATTGCCCTTCGGGTTGATACCAGTGGCTGTCAAAGACATTCCCCTTAAAGGCTTCAAAGGAGGGGAATACCATATCATTATTGGGAATTTCCAAACCTGTTTCACGGTTGAGCTCATAAAGCCGCCGTTGATAGGGTTCAGTGTTGGGGAAATCCGCCATGGTAGCAAAACGGATACCCGCCGACTCTGCCCGTTCCACCACCCCGGCGAAGGGGCTTTCATCAAAGGTGTTGACCATGAGCGAGGAAGCAAAAAGATGCCGGGTGACGGCAAACCCCCGCCGCGCCGCCCACACGAGGGAGTCCGGGTCATTGTCGTTGGTTTCGCTGGTGAGGGCAGTTATAGGATGACGTTCGGCATGTGCCATCAAATCGGCATACAACGCCCGCCCGATGCCTGCGCCACGCCGTTCGGGATGGCTCATCACCCAGAGATAAAATTCGCCGGGCGGCAGATAGTCCTCCCAATTGAGCAAGCCATATCCGACCAATACGCCCCGCTCATCTTCCGCCACAACTCGCCGTTGAATCCGCCCCGGCGATTCCCGAAAATGCCAGCGAAAGAGCGCGTCCATCGTTACGGGTTCCGGCTCTACCTGATTGAGTAAATCAGGCAACCGCCAGAAATCAAAAGCGGGGTTGACCGTGCGTACCTGTATCATGGTGACGCTCATATGAAGGGGTTTATGACTCTGCGGCATTGGCAAATGCCAACGCACCTGCCCCCAGCAAGCCAACATCATCGCCCAATTCTGCCAGCACAATATCGTAGGTTCCATGATAGACAGGCATAGTGCGCCGTTTCGCCGCTTTGCGAATCGGCTCAAACAACAAATCGCCTGCATTGGAAACCCCGCCGCCGATGATGATTCTCTGTGGGTTAAAAATGTGAATCAGATTGGCCACCGCCATACCCACATAGCCGCCCGCATCTGCCAGCACTTCAATTGCCAATGCGTCGCCTGCTTGCGCCGCCTTCACAATCTGCTCGGTGCTGACTTTTTCGCCTAAGCGACTGAGCGCACTTTCCGCGCCGTGCGCGATGCGTTGCCGTGCGATACGGGCGATATTGGGACCGCTTGCCACCGCTTCGACACAGCCATGATTGCCACAGCCGCAGACGGGACCATCGGGGATAATCTGCATATGCCCGATTTCCGCCGCCAGCCCCTGCGCCCCCAGCAACATTTTATTATCAATAATAATCCCGCCACCAATGCCAGTGGAAACGGTAATATAAATCAGGTGGCTATACCCCCGCCCCGCGCCGTAACGGTGTTCTGCCAATGCCGCAAGGTTGGCATCATTGCCCAACCAGACATCTATCCCCAAATGTTGTTCCAACGCCGATTCCAGCGCAATCAGTTCCCACCCATCGAGATTGGGAGCCTTCAACACAACCCCTGTATAGGGGTTGGAGGGTCCGGGCGCAATTACGCCCACCCCGACAATCTCCTCCGGTGGTACGCCTACCATGACATCACGCACGGCATCGGCAATCCGCGCAATCACCGCCGCCGGACCCAGCCATGCCTCGGTTTTGCGTTTGCTTCGTTGCGCCACTACCCCGGCTTCATCTATCAACGCCGCCCGCAAATGGGTTCCCCCGAAATCTACCCCCACCACATATCGCGCCATACCGCGTACTCCTTGTTTATGTGACGAAAGTGAACGGCAGTGAACGGAAGTGACGACAGTGCCGGAGATGCGTTATTTTATG
>CBKYSX010000448.1:0-4318 GCA_966690745.1 uncultured Ardenticatenales bacterium | reverse complement strand
TTATGCATCGGGGCGGCGGTTGTCACATATTCATGGTACAACTGCAAATAATGTTCCGCCCCCACCACCTGCGTCGGCATCGCCGTATGGAGGGCGAGTGCCACCGCGTTCGTCCCGCATTGCGCCTCTGCCAGAGTATCGCCAATCCCCACCCCTACCCGTTGCAGGGTGTGGCGTGTGGTCAGGTCGCCCGCTATCGCCAGAATCATCCCATCACGATTGGTTACGAAGACCACCTGTGCCGAATCCGGCGCGAATTGATAAATATCCTCGAGGTAGGGTTGGGTGATTGCAATAAAATCGGCATGGGCGGTCAGGGCGGGTGTAGCGAAATAGTAGCGCACCCGCCCGCCGGGGTCTGCCGCAAACAGGGGATAACATCTCTGCCAGGATTCATAGACCAACGGATCCACCGGAGAAAGCAGGGGGTCGGGCAAGACGGCATGGTCGCGGAAATGCCGCCAGTGGGCGAGAGCTATAGGATGGGAATAGGGGTAGTGGGTGGGGAGCACGGGGTTTTGCACCAAACAGGGTTTCCTACAGCGTACCCGTAGCCTGCACTGCTTGCAAATTCACTGTTTTAGAAGTGACGCACTTCACGCCAGAAACGAGGATCGAAAAGGGGAATCGGGAATTATGTCATCAAATCACCAAAGGTCGAATCATCGCTCACTTTTTGTTTAAGCATTGCCGCCCGTATCGGCTCGCCCCCTTGTTGCATCAGCGTAGGAAAGGCATCCGTCAGGGCTTCATTCCAATGCTTGTAGGCATTGATCGCCCCCTCTTTGGTTAAGGTAACAATCTGGGGTGCTTTCACAACATAGGCATCCATTAATCCCAGAGCGGCTTTGGTAACTTCCTCCACGCTGTTTTGCATCTTTTCGCCCGAACTCAGGCTAAATTCGGTGCGGCGCAAAATCCGCATAGACCATGCTTCGCCATGCCCCTGTGCTTTATCAAACTCTTTGGGATGAATGTAGGCGGCGGACTCTGCTACGGAATAGGCAATCAGATACCAACGGGTTAAGGCACTAATCAATGCCTGCCATTCATGAATTTTGAGATGTTTGTCTTTGTATAACTGGATCGCACCAATTGTTTTTTCGGCAATCGTTAAGCCATCGGCTTTTTTAATATCACTTTGTAATTTCACCAGCCCGTTTTCGATAAAAAACATTAAGGATTGAATACTTCGCCCCGTATAGCCCATCATCTGATGGCGAACTAACGTCCACGCAACGGTGTGGGATTTCTGGGATTCAATATACTTGGTTTTGGGGCGTTCTTTGTTCCCTAACGTTACCGCTTGAATGGCGATTTGGTCGGCGGTATATGCCATCGTTTGGAACGTAGAAGCCACTTGCCCCCCGAAGCCAACCGTCATATCTTGCTGGTTTCCCTGCCCGGAGGGAGCCACCCCGATACTGGCAGTAAAATCGGTATCCAAAATGCCTAAAGGTACCTCGGGTAAGGTAAAGCCCCCCACTTCAAGAGAGGCAAAAGAACCCGTATCGGTAACATTATCGGGGGCATATTTGTAATATTCCAATAAATCTTTGACCGTATTGACCACAACCGGCTTTTTCGAGTGCTCTTGTTCTTCATCAATATACTTCTTAAATGAGGGAGCCAGCTTTTTATTAACAAAGTGGGCAATAATATCCTTCCCCTGCGATGCCATCAGGTTCGGATACATAATTTTTAGGGAATCTATCCAATGGTTGACCGCAAAGGCATACTGCGGCACACCCAACGAATCCACACGGAATTGCACGTCAATCATCTTTTCAATATCGTCTGCCATCTTTGTTACAGCACGGGTGTCATCCTGGTTGTAGGCATCTACTTCATCATTATCCAGGCGGTTTCGCGCCGAAGCTTCACCATGATAGTTGGCTTTGCCCCGCTTGTACGTGGCGGCGGTACTTAATTGATAGACCTGGAAATAAATTCGAATCAAATTGGAAAGCAGTGCCTGCCACCGATCAATTGGCATTTTGGCAGAGTCGGCTTGTTTCAGAATATCACCGACCAAGACCGATTGTAGTAACATCTTGCCAGCCTCATTTTCAATCAGCCCGTCCAAATGTTGGAATGAGGTATAGAAATGAATCAGCAATTCCTGGGCGGTACGGTCTGCCAACCGGATAGTGGCATTCCGCGAGAGGGTAAATGAAACCGTATGGCTTTCTTGCTTCGCTCCGAATTGTGTATTAAGCCGTTCATCACTGATAAAAATATTCTGCACCCATACCTGCGCCGGGGTATACCGATGCTCTTGAAAGCCAAGCGATTTACCTTCGCTGAGCTCGCCTTGCGCCGTAGGAAGTACCACCACCTGTGCGGTAAACCCCGTAATCAAATCGGCAAGCTTAACCGTTTTGGAAAGGGCGGCTTGCCCGATTTCCAACATATAGAGTTGGGACTCGCCCTGTTCAAAGGAACCGGGAGTAATCTTTAGCTCTTCTGATTCCTCTTCTTTCAAGGAGTTGTTGGAATTGGTGCCTACCATTATGTCAGGCGTTGGTTTGTGCGCCGTTATATCGTACTTTTGGCGTTCTTCTTCAGATATCTTTGCCCAATCGGTATTAAAGGTGGGGTCTTTCTGCCAATTCCCCGATGCATATTCTTCCCGACTTAAATAAGAAATCTTGGCGCGAATCGCCACTGCATTCGTGAGGTTTGGGCTATTGATAGGGGCAACCAAGATATAAGGTACAATCGTTTCCCCCGGACCGGACCCCACTTGAATGTACACAATATTGGTATCCAAATCTATAAAATGGACATTGCGAATAGGTTGGTCCGTGCCGGGATGCAACTCACGGAAAAGACGAAACACCCCTTGTATCGGTGCGTTGTCGTCAGTTGCTATTCGTTGCACAGCAGAGCTTTCGGTCTGTGAAATAGCAGGGGTATGGTTTAACGCCTGTGCCCCCATCCGGTCCGCTTCGGCTTCCAGGGCGGGGTCATCATTCAACGCCCGTCCATCGGGAACGCTTCCGGTTGCCTGAACCCGCCCCAATTTCTGCTGGACCACATGCCACGCCTCATGGGGCAAATGTTTTTCTTGTCCGGGAGCAAGATGAATTTGATTCCCCTGCGCGTATGCCAACGCCCCGACCTGCCCTGCATCTGATGAATTATGATGCACTTGCACATCGCTCATATCCACACCGCTCAAGGATTCAATTCCTGTTCGCAATGGTAGGGGCAATCCTCCCCCACCCGTCGTGGAAGGGCGTGAGGGCGCGGACGACCCCGCCCGTTGTTGAATGATTCGCATAGTGGCACGGTTGCCAATGGTCCGTTGTAATTGCAAAATGGCGCGGGGTGTTAATTGTTGATAGGCGGCGGCAAGCGAGGGGGTTTCAGAGGTTGCCCCTTCGTTTTGGGGGGTTTCCTGTTTCGGGGGGCGGTCTTGTTGGGGCGTTGGGGCTTTGGTGTTCATAGCACAGCAACAATGGGGTGCAAGGATGAGTTCGGGGTAGCACACCTATTACTATTCACGATATAAATAGTGTATGAAATCCGCCCCCTGCTGTAAAGAGCCAAACCCCGCAATATTCACGCAAAAAGGGATTCTCTGTATGGTTCTTGTACTTGGTGGTGTCTCCTATGACACCATGATTTATCTGAATGAATTGCCTGCGCCCGTTTCGGCAACGCTCTTTGCAAAGGGAACCCATACCACGCTTGGCTCTACCGGCGCGGGGAAAGCGTTGGCATTGCACCGGTTGGGCATCCCCACCACCTTGCATGGGTATATCGGGGAGGATGAAGCGGGGAGCGCCATCCGCGATTACTTTCAGCGTGAGGGGTTACCTTTTGTCTATGAGAGTGACCCCGCTGGAACGGAACGCCATATCAATTTAATGGATGCAAACGGGGGGCGCATCTCTATTTATGTCAATTCCGCCACCTTTGCCCCACCTGTGAATCATGCCATGCTTACCCCGTTGATTGCCCAAAGCGACATCGTGGCAGTGAATATTATCAACTATTGTCGGGAACTACTTCCCGCCATCCAACAGGCAGGCAAACCCATCTGGTGCGATGTGCATGATTATGATGGAGAAAACCCGTATCATGCCGATTTTGTCACCGCCGCCGATATATTGTTTGTGAGCGGTGATAAATTGCCCGACCCCCGCCTCTTTATGGAACAGATGATAGCGGAGGGCAAACAGTTTGTGGTTTGCACCTTTGGCAAAAAAGGGTCACTCGCCCTGAATAGTGAGAGAACATGGATTGAAACCCCTGCCCTCTCGTACCCTTTGATAGACAGCAACGGCGCGGGGGATAATTTGTTCGCGGG
>CBKYSX010000447.1:0-4328 GCA_966690745.1 uncultured Ardenticatenales bacterium | reverse complement strand
CACAGCCATACCACCAGCACGACGATTGCCAGCCAGAAAGCAGGGGCAGAGAAAATCAGATAGCGGGCGTTGAATTTGGGGCGATTCAGTGCAATGGCAAGATAGCTGACGACGGGAAGTATGAGCCAGGCAGATAGGAAGAGAGGTGAGAGGAAGTCCGCCGTAGGTTTCGCTCCGCTCCACCTACGGCTACCAATTCCGCCACCCCTTATCAGGGGTTCAACGGCGTACCCCACGTTCTTCTTGCCTACTTCTGCGTCCTGCGTCCCGCGTGCTGCATTCTGCCACAACAAAATCCCGATTCCAATGACTGCCAACCCCAGCCCTATTAGTCCCCACTGAATCGCCTCTGCCTCTAACACGGTATGCCCCGCCACCCATGAGGCAAGGGTTTTGGTAAGAGCATCTGTGATGTTGAGTTCCCCTTCCCAATAGGAACGGTCTTCGCCCAAACGGGTGAGCATAATGCCGAACCATGGAGCATAAAGCGCAAGAGGCAGCCCGAATGCCAAAAGAATTGCAGGCAATCGTTCTCTGAGATTGAGTAAGGTAAAGATGCCCGCCACCACGCCCCACGCGGCAACCACAAAAAGCATGAAATAGTGGGTGTATAAGCCAATGACTAGCAGAAGGGCAATCATAAGCGGGGAGCGGGTTCGATTTTCCTCCCCTTCAAAGAGTCGTAATAGGAAGTAGGCACACGCTAAAAGGATGGCAAGCAGAAGGGCATAGTTCCTTACCTCGCGCCCGTACCAGAGCCATAAAGGGGATAGTGCCACGAGTAACGAGGCAAACGTTCCGGCAAGGGGGTGGCGGGTTAGTCGCCGCGCCAGTTGCCACATCAAGGGGACGCACAGCACAGCAAAAATAGCACTCAAAAAGCGGAGAGCATATTCGCTCTGCCCTGTCAGGGCAATCCACCCATTGAGCAACAGATAATAAAGGGGAGGTTGAATATCGGCGGCGGTGATTTCGATAATGTCGGACGGAGGTTGTTTTGCCAGCCAGACCGAAAAGCCCTCATCATACCAAAGACTCTGCGCCTCCAACGCCCAAAATTGAAGCATGGCGGCAAGCAGGGTAATGAGCAATGGAATCAGGGGGAATCGCCAACGGGATGCCATAAGGGGGCATTATAGCATGGGACGCAGAAAGCAGGACGCGGAAACAATAATTTCACCACAGAGGACACAAAGGACAAAGCGAACCGCATTGAAGGTAGGGGCGGGTCAGAGAATGGTGAAACATCAAAAAAAACGCCGTAATCCCTTGCCCCGACCTAAAGGACGAGGCTATGAAATACAGACACCTTTAATAGGAAGCCCTGTATTGATTAGCCCTGCCCTTCTAGGGCGGGGACGGGGATGGGAAGGCAAAAATGGTATTTAGCGTAGACGGGCGGGGATAGGGGGTGTTGTGGGAAGGTCGGCAGAAGATGAGTCTTCTTCCATAGGTGCATCGGGGTCGGCATTCACCATCATCGGCAAGAAAACCTGTTGCGTGAGTGCGGGGGCTTGCACATCAATCGGAATTGCACCCGTTGCACCCCCGAGCGGAATCCACTCATTATCGGTTCCAAGTGCAAAAACGAATAGTTCCGCCGAGCCAATTTCATTTAAGGTAATCGTATGTTTGAATTGATAATCGCGCCCCGGATTCAGAATGATGGCACGGTCGAAGAACAACAGATCAGAGCGCAGAGAGGAACTGCCGACATCGCGCCCCGCCACCCCTAACATTGCCAGATTGAGGCGGGCATTGGTATTGTTTTTGAGCGTGAAGGTCGCTTCAAAGGGTTGTCCTCTGGTGAGCGTATCCGTACTCAGGACAAGCGGCTCAATCACAAGTGGCAAAGCAGGAGACAATGCGGTTTGCGGGGTAGCGGTGGGCAACAACGGCGTTTCCACCGTGCGTCCTTCTGCGGCAGAGGGGGTTGGGGGCAGTTTGGTGAGGGTGCGGTTGTTACTCAGATACGCCTGATCTTCTATCGGTGGGTTGCCGTCAAACAATTCATTAATCGGCACCGAAGGGCTGTGCAGGGAGGAACCATATTTCAATTCAAAATGCAGGTGTGCCCCTTGTGTTCCCGTTTTGCCGGAATAGCCAATGACATCCCCCATTTCGACCTGATCCCCGACCTCTACTGTAATACCCTCCAAGTGAACATACCGGGTAAACCAGCCGCTTCCATGATCAATGTAGATAATCAGGGCATCGCCTAAATCCAAATTGGCGGGCAAGCCGACTTCCCATGTTACTGCCATCACTTCCCCCGCCGCCGCGATGTTGGTAACAGCTATAGCCACAGGTGACCTCATAACGGGTATCACGGGGGAAAGGCAATTCAATGTAAGGGCGGGGTGGGTCGGCACTAAAAGCGGCAGAAGGACTTAATAAAAAACCAATGCCAAAAAGGGTCAAAAGGATGACCCGGAGTAGGAAGTGAGGGTGATAGCGACCAAACAAGAGTGGGTGACTTAGCGTGGTGCGGTGAGTATAATAGGAGGCGAGATAACGTCACTTTGACAAATCTATGCTAGCATAGAGTGTCAGATAGAACAATCCCCTTCCGGTAAGGGGAATAAAGAGGTGTGAACGTTTGCAATGGTACAAATCACACCCGACTATAAAAACAAGACAAGATGAAAATTACTTTAACGACCCCTATGCAACTTCTACGTACTTTGCTTGCCCTGATGGTGCTGTTTGTCGCCTTATGGGTTTCCGCTACGCATGCGTTGGCAAGTCCGCTTGCTCAATATGAGGGCGTAGTATCGTCTCCCCGCGCCAATGCGGTAGTACAGGGTGTGGTTTCGATTGAAGGTACAGCAACCCACCCTGAATTCCAGAAATACGAGGTTCGCCTAGCGGCAGGGTTGAACCCGAACGTTTCGGATGGACAATGGATTCGCTTGAACATTAGCGAATCACCTGTGGTAAACGGGCAATTGGCAGTGTGGGATACGACTGCTGTACCGGATGGTGCCTATATTATGCGCTTACGGGTGGTGCGGCTGGATAGCAACTATCAGGATTTTGATATTGCGCCCATCAATGTTGCCAATACTGCCCCGCCGACCGCCGCCCCCACGGAAACACCTGCCGCAACACCAACTCCGTTGGAAAGCCCAACCCCGTTTGTCCCCGGCGCGACGATTACTCCGGGTGGCACCATTAGCCCGGACGGAACACCGGGCGCGGTGGCAACCCTAGCTCCCTCGGGAACATTGCCACCCAGCACAGAACCCGCCACCACCCCGATTTTGATTGATCAACCGACGATCATTGTGGCAACCAACACGCCTAACCCTGATGGGGTAGCGGTGGCTCCGATTCCCACACGGGATATTAATAGCGGCGCAGGGTCAGATGATGATGATAATCCGTTTGGGATTCCGGGGTTGCCTACGGAATTGCCTACGTTGGAAGCAGGCACCTTTACCGAGCCGATTTTGTACGGAGCGGCGGGAACAGTGGGCGTATTCGTAGTCATTGCCCTGTTATACATTATTCGCGGAATTTTCAGATCCATTCGCCGCTAGGGACACTCTAAAGCATCTATGGATACCTATTTAATCGTCGGGCTGGGCAACCCCGGCAAACAATATGCGAACCATCGCCACAATATTGGTTTTCAGATTGTGGATTTATTGGCGCACCGGCACGGCTTAAAATTTGACCGCAATCAACAGCAAGCCGACGTTGCATCCGGCACAATTGGCAATTCCAAGGTGTTGCTGGCAAAACCGCAAACGTTTATGAACCGTAGCGGGGTTGCGGTGCGAGGGTTGGTCACCTTTTACAAAATCCCTCTGACGAACCTATTGGTGATTGCCGACCATCTGGATTTAGAATTCGCCAAGTTGCGTTTCCGCCCCAACGGGAGTTCGGGGGGACAGAACGGGATTAAATCCATTATTGCCGAGTTGGGAACGCAGGAATTTCCACGCCTAATGGTCGGCATCGGTCGCCCGCCGGGACGCATGGACCCCGCCGCGTATGTTTTACAAAATTATTCGGTTGAGCAAGAAACTGAAATGGCAATTGTGCGGCAGGAAGCGGCGGATGGGGTTGAATTATGGATGAAAGAGGGGATGTTGGCGGCGATGAATAAGGTGAATGGGAAGGGAATGCAAAAGGCGGAAAGCGGAAAGCCAAAAGCGGAGAACAAAACAGCCGCCGCGCCGGATACTCCGAAGGTACCCCATACGGAACAAGGTTGAGCTACAGGTGGGAGGATGTACCCGCGTTACTCTTCTTCTTCCCCGGTTGCGGGTTCGGAGGGGAGGGGCAAATGCTGACGAATTTCACCCCAATTGGTCATAATT
>CBKYSX010000446.1:0-4331 GCA_966690745.1 uncultured Ardenticatenales bacterium | reverse complement strand
CTGCCACCACATAATTTGATACGGCTCACCATCAGGAGTACGAATCAGATAATGGTTTTCAGTGGCTTCGGCGGCACAGGCGGCGGTGGGTGCGATAAAGGGCATCACCCATGCGGTAACTTGAATATTCTGTGCGTGGAGAACATCAATCATCGCTTTGGGGTCGGGAAAGAGGGCAGAATCAAAGAAGAGGTCGCCATACGCCGCCTGCCAGCGGTCATCAATTTCCATCGTGCCGATGGGAAAGCCCGCCTGTTGGATCTCGTTGGCAAAGGCAAGCACCCGTTCCTGATGGATGTCGGTTTTGTACCGCGCCCATGTGGTCCAGATGGGGTGAATCAGGTGATGCACATCGGGAACCGTCGTCGGATGCCCCACCCGCGCCACAAAAAGTTGTTGTGCCTCGCGTAAACTCTCCCCGACAATCAAATGAAGCCGCGCCTGTGACCCTTCAAAGCGGAGCGTCAACAGTCCATCGCCGCCCACTTCGGAAACAGGAAAGGGGCGTTCATGGGCGGGACGGGTCACATTCAAGACGGGTTTCCACTCGGAGGTCGGGGTTTTGGTCTGGGGGGCATTTATGCTCAGGGTAAAGGTTTCCGCCCCCGGCGGCACCCATATTCCGACCCCCGTTGCGGTCAACCAGAGCGGCTCTAAGATATTCGCCACCCCCGTAATGCCATTATCCCAGGTGATAAAGGGAGTCGGCGGAATTGCCGCCCGTTCCAACGGGTAATGTTGATGAATCAATTCACCCAACCCGTACCAGTGCCGCCCGCTTTCCAACTCCAAACGAAATTCAATCGCCTCCGCATTGGGAACGGATACTTCGATTAAAAAGCCATCCGCCTCTACTTGTACCTGTATATCGGCGGGGGTGGCAATGCCGTTTTGATAGGCAAAAGCGGTCGGCGTTGTCCCTAACAGCAACGTTTCCCCGTCACGGGTTAGCCACAGTTGCCCTTCCGGCACGGTGGTCAGGGTTGCCCCCATCGAATCAACGCCCGGCTCTAATTCGTTCGTCATGGATTACCTTTCGTTATTCAATCCTATAGACCCGCCCCTCTCCGGCGGCTAAATGGTGGAGATGATAGTGCTTTCCATTAAACAGCAATTGATGGTCGGACGTAGGAACGGAATCAGCAGTGGAAAAGTCCTCCTGCAAGGTGGGGATGGTAGAAAAAGCAGGAAGCCCAACATGAAGCGCATCGCGAGACGGGTCCGTATTTATAATGAAGAGATAGGAAGGGTTGTCGCCTGCCTGTGTCCACGCAATTACCTTATGTTCTCCCGTGGCATCGGGAGGAATCAGCCACCGGGTTGGTTGTCCGCGAATGACAGGCAATATCCCTTCCATATAAAGTTTTAGGCGGGTAAGGGTGGCAAACAACGCACCGTTTCTGCCCCATTGATACGGTCCGTAGGTGGCTTTCGGTCCTTTGGTTTCGTGAAACACGAACAATTTGGTGTAATGCTCGTTGGGGGCGGGGGTCAGGTGGACATCCCGCGTTTCAAAGCCTAAGCCTGTGTAGGTAGGCATATCGGTGATGCCCAATGCCATTAGAAAACGTGCCTCGTTGCCCGTGCGGTAAAACAAATCGAAACGGGGGTCGTCTTTGTCGGCGGTTATCACGGTAAAATTGGGGGCGCAGAGGCGGGTTCGTAAAAGGTCATCGTATTGACGGAACTTCTGCAAAAATTCCGCCGACCCCACCACCGTAGATTGCAAATCCCCCAATGTCGTATCCGCAGAGGCGGCTTCCAGATGGTCAATTTCGATGCCATAGCCCATCACGTTCGGCGGCGCAAGGAAGGTTTCCGCAAAATAACCAAAGGAAGGTTGCTGATGTTCGCGTTGAATATACTGTTTCACCGCTCCCAAAATATCGTAATGATCATCTAAAACGGGTGGAACCCCATCGGGACGCATTTGCACATGGGACATATCGCCCCGCATAAAATCAAAACCATACTGTTGTTGGATGTGGGCATAATGCTCACAAATATAATTCCACACAGCGGGAACCGGACGCGCAAAATCCAACGCCCATGAGTGCGGGTCCTCTACCCGTTCATAGAGTCGGTAACGGGTGAGCGGACCAAAAACGCGGGACATCGGTTCAGGTTCGGTAATCACATAATCGCGCCATACCAACCCTTCATCATCCATAATCAGGGCGGCGGGGTTCGGGTCAACCGCCAGCCCACGATAGGGCGGAGCCATCGTCGCGGGCATGGTTTCATAGCCATCCCGATAAAGCCAGCGCAATAATTGTTTGCGCCGCGCCAATCTTGTTGGTTCATCATCGGGCAAACCAAAGAGAATCCGCAATCGTTGCGCTTCCGAAACGCCCTCATTAAACAATTCTTCCCGATAGCGCGGTTTCACTTCCCCCGCTACCGCCACCCCGAACGCCTCCAGATAGCGGATAATCTGCTCTTGAACCTTCTCGTAGAGGGTCGGGCTGTAATCCACGATTTTCAGGTCATGCCGTTGTATCCATTCAAAGTGTTCGGGATGGGACAGCACAATTTCAGAGAAGCGGTCGGTGTGGGGAATCACATCCATGCCCACCGTTTTGCCCATCAGATGCAAAAGGTTGACCACCGCCCGTAATTGCCGCTCAATCGTGTTCAGCCAGGGGAAATGCTCCGCAAGGGCAGGGCTGTACAATTCCATATTGAGTTGCCAACTACTCATCCCGTAGATACTGCCCACCACCCCCGGCTCCCAGATCGGCAAAAGATGAATCGAATCCTGCGCTTCCGAAAGAGTGAGTGCGTAATTGACTACCCCCCAGAAACTGCCCACCGTTCGCACGTTAATCCCCACCATGTTGGTGCGTTTCAGCCATTCCGTATCCGGCAACCGTGCCACGTTACCCCGTAATTCATGGGGCAGGGTCAAATACGACTGCGCGGGGTCGGTACAGTCGGGAGATAGTGCGAACGCTACCTGTTCACCCCACCGCGCCTCTAAAATCGCCAGCGTTTCCGCCACACTCAATTGTAAAAGATGTTCGGGGAGCAGATAGGGGACAAAGGAATACTCTCCGAATTCATAGGCAGAGAAAGATTCCCTGCGGGTGGCGGGGTCATGCCATCGGTTGATGAAAAAATCGTAGGCGGAACTCTCAATCACAGATGTACCCCTGACGGATGGGTTGGGAATCCCGGGGTTAAAACCGCGGGGCTAGCTACACATGCTTGCCAACACGATTGTAAGATCAACGATATTCTCAAAGCACATGTATATAGCCCCGTCCCTTTAGGGCGGGGAACGGGCGGTAATGATTTGATTTTGTCGCCCACATTCCGAAGGGCGGGCGGGTCAGGCACACCAAAGCCTTCCAAAATGAACCCATTGACCCGCCCTAAAGGGACGGGGAAACGTTCAATTCCCGTCCGCCTCCGCCCGGTCCACGGCGGCGTAAACCTCGCGGCGGTCGGTGTCTTCGGATAGCGGACCCATCTTCACCAATTTGCGTTCCACCACTTCCCGCCCAAATAGCACACAGCGTTTTAACGGGTTGCCATCCAGCAACGCCACCAAAAAACCTGCCCAGAAACAGTCGCCCGCGCCGGTAGCATCAATAATTTTGATGGGGCGTGCCGGAATATGGGTTAAAGTGCCGTTATCGGAAAGTAAAATCCCGCCCCCCCCCATGGTCAATACCACAGTGGTGGGTCCGAGGTCGTGGAAATGTTGGATATAATTTTCGGGTGATTGGTCGGGACCAAAAATGCGAATGGCATCATCCAACGAGGGTTTCGTAATGGTGGCATAGCCCAACAACTCTTGTAGCACCACCTTCGCTTCTACAAATTCGGGCCAAATACGGGGGCTATAGTTAGGGTCAAGGGAAATAATTTTGCGATGGTCGCGGGCAAGTTCCAGGACTCTGCGAATCGCGGAACGGCACGGTTCCCGCGAGAGGGCAAAGGTGGATGCGTGGACGACCCGTGACCGTGCTATCGCTTCTTCTTTGATTTCGGTTGGCTCTAATTTGTAATCTCCGTTGCGGAAGGCTTCAAAATCAGGCGTACCGGGGGTGCGTGACACAAAGACCACGCTGGTATGCACCATATGGTCCATCACCAGATAATCGCTTTTCACCCCATGTCGCCGCAATTCGGCTTTGATAAATTGCCCGAATGCCCCGATGCCCGTTTTAGATACCACCGCCGCCGCCCCGCCCAATTTCGCCACATTCACGGCGATATTGGCGGGCGACCCACCCTGATAACGGCGGAAAGTCGTTGCCGTTCGGAGAGAATCGGTTTCTTCTTCGGAGATAAAATCAATCAGTGCCTCGCCCACCGCAAGGAGG
>CBKYSX010000445.1:0-4335 GCA_966690745.1 uncultured Ardenticatenales bacterium | reverse complement strand
TCACTCTCTACTCTTCACTCTCCACTCTCTTATGCTTGCCTGCGGTGTAGATTTCATCTTGGTTGTGCGAATCGAAGAAACCATAACGCGCTTCGGGGCGCGGTTCCTGGATCGTGTCTATACGCCTGAAGAGCAACGTTATTGTGCGGGGCGGGCTTCCTCTTTTGCGGCACGCTGGGCGGCAAAGGAAGCCGTAGCAAAGGCATTGGGGGTTGGTATCGGGGATGTCATGTGGCGTGAAATTGAAATCGTCAATGACCATCGGGGTGCGCCAAGCATTGTACTCCATGGGGCGGCGGCGGAATTGGCACAAACGCGCGGCTTACATCAATGGACGGTCAGCCTGACCCACGACGATGGGCGGGCGGTGGCAATGGTGGTGGCGATGGGGTAAAGTTAGAACCCTCCTCAGCCTGTTAATTTCTATCTATCTCTTTTATAGTCTGATAAATCCCTGCGGCAGTTTGCAACACTTCATCATCGGCAAGAGCCATTGCAAACGTAATCATGTTGGCGAGGAACGTGAGAAAGTGGGTGCGTGGCAATTCAGCAAAGGTGTGAAGGTTAGCTTTCCATGCTTCGTATGCCATCTTTGGATTCCGCTCTGCCCATCCCGACAAGGTAATCCCCAATTGCTCGCAATCCCTGCCATACCATAGGTGTTCCTTATACTCACGAACCCAAACCATTCCTTGAGCCAGCATTGAATCAGGCAAAGCGTAAGCAACACCTGATATGACTGCCATTTGATTATTATTTGATTGTAGATGGGGAATCGCTTCCAAAATCACGCTAAACTCTTCATCCCTCAATACCCAACTCAGTTCAACCCAGAAATCCGCGCTCTCCTCCGGCTCTATTTTCTCTATTTCTCTCATTGCCATCTCCAAAAGCTCTTTTCGTTGTATTCCTTCTGCATTTTTCAACAAGGATGTAAAGGCTTCGGCACGTTCGTGAGTATCCTCTTCTTGGTTCGCAAGCTCTATTGCAAATGCCATCGCCTCTTGATGAAAGGAATTTTGTGGCTCTCCCTCCATACGCTTTGCAAGAGTGAATAATATATTACGGCGTAAGAACAAATTCTCTTCATAGGTATGTACAACAGCCAGAACGGAGGGAATGTAGTCTACGGGAAGATACCTCGCAAATGTGTCTAACAAACTAATCAAAAATGCACTATCCTTTAGTTCACCTATCCTGATATATAAAGCGACAGATTTTTCTTCAGACAACTTCGGTATGAGGCGTGCCAGGGTAATATAACGGGCGTTTCGGTCTTGCATGGTCAAGGCATTTTCAATCACAGCATCTAATTCGGTAACAGACAATCGGTTTGAAACCACCGTAAACGCATCAGCACGGCTCCGCTCATTGGGAATTTTTAATAGGATGGGAAATGCTTCAGGCCACATTTCATGGGGTAGATGTAACGCAATTTCGCCAATTGCAGAAGGTAAACCTACATAGGTAGGTATTTTTTGAGTAGCCTCCCACGCTTCCATAAGTAACGTGGCTGGTAGATAGGGTGCAAGCCAGGCTAACCAGGTAGATTGCTCATAACCGGGTTTGCGGTTAATTGCTTCCTCAAAAATTCGAGTAATGTGAGTTTGATTTAAATAGGTGGGGAGCCTGCGTAATAAAGTAAGATAAGTTTGGTGCTTATGGGGGTCGGGTTCTGTTAAAGCGAAGTCAATTATCTTATCTCTATCTAAATCTGGCACATAAGGAACAATCCCTAACAAAAAACTCAGACGTTGTATTTTATATCGTCGTGTCGGATCATATACAGCATCCCATTTCCATAGAAAATCAAGAAATTTCAGAATGACGGGATGAGGATTGGTGGGCGCAGGGTAGTGGGACGCGAGAACAGGAATGAGTTTCATCATAACCATTCCTTGTTGCCATTTATCATCGTCTAATTGACCCTGCTGTTGTGTTAAGAGGGTGCTATACCCCAACGCATACCTGATTTGTGTGACCAATGATTCGGCACGATGTCCGGCACGAAAATTTTCTTCAGCTTGTACCCATGTTGCAGTGATGTCTTGTAATTGAGGGTCAATGGTCATATCACATTCCTCTGGTTAGGTAAAACGTAACTATAATGGGAGGAAAGGACATTACCGAAATGATGGGGGTGAAAAAGTAGTGGTGGGTCGTCCTTTACAGGGGGCTTGAGAATATAGAAGGTAGACCTTAATAATGTGTCAGACAAATAAAAAACGAAACCGAGTTTTCAAAAGTCAGAAACTCGGTTTCGAGGGGTTATGATGGGAACAGGTCCGGCACTAAGAATTTATAATTCCCATTTGTACGACAATTGTCCCTTTAAAGGTGATTCCCCGAACAGCCCATCGGCGATGCCCGCCCCTTCCGTGCCGGGAAGCCAGGCGGCAACGATGCCATCACAGGCATCGGTAATCCCCTCTAAAGTACGGGGGCGACCCGAATAGAGCACCGCCACCAATTTCTCACAGCGTCCGCGCATCCGATGGACTAAATCAATTTCATCTTCGGTCAGGCGCAGGTCAAAGCGGTCCCCTTCCCCTTCGGCATACGGGGGTTCGGCAAGCACCACAATCCCCACTGCCGCTTTACCGACTCCTGTGGCATCCACATCATAGGTGACGGTAGTACCGGGAGCAACGGTGCTTTGCAGGGCTTCTAATAAGGTCGTTCCGGGCGTACTTGCCCCTTGTTTCCCCATCCATTCAATTGTCCAGCCACCACATTGCAACCCGATGTCGTCCGCCCCCGCTCCGGCGACCAGTACGGTAGCGGCATCTTTCGCCAAGGGCAGAACCTTGTTATCATTTTTCAACACGGTCAACGATTCGCGCACGGCTTGCCGTGCTACGGCACGATGCGCTTCCGAGCCAATTTCTGCTATCAAGGTTTCGTCGCCATAGGGACGCTCAAACAGCCCCAGCATCACTTTCACGCGCAAAATGCGACGAACCGCATCATTTAACCGTTCAATCAAAACATCATGATTACCGACCGCTTTGGTCAGGGTGGTGATAAAGCGTTGATAATCAAAAGGCACCATAATCATATCAACGCCCGCGTTAATGGCGCGTACCACACAGGTGTAGTAATCCTCATCCAGCTGGTCAATCCCCATCCAGTCGGAGACAAGGAAGCCCTCAAAGCCCATTTCCCCTTTCAGCACTTCAGTCAGTAGATACCCGTGTCCGTGCATTTTCTGCCCGTTCCAACTGCTGTAAGAGACCATAATACATTGTGCACCCGCCGCAATCGCCGCCACATAGGGAGGTAAATGTACCCGTCGCAGGGTGGCTTCATCTACCCGCGTATCTCCCTGGTCAATTTTCCAACGGTCATCATTACTGCGCCAGACATTGCCCGGAATCCACTCTGCCGTTTTGGTGGTGCCCCATGTTGTTCCGCCATCGCCCACAAAATGTTTGGCGGAAGCCAACACGGCTTCGGGGTGGTCTAAACTATCAGTTTGCAATCCGCGAATATATGCCGCGCCCAATTCGGAAACAATCGCAGTATCGGAACTAAAACCTTCATAGGTGCGTCCCCACCGCGGGTCCTGCGGTACACTTACCGCCGGAGCAAAATCCCAATGCACTCCTACCGCTAATAGTTCCCGTGCGGTTACCCGCGCCGTTCGTGCCACAAGGTCGGGGTTGCGGCTCGCGCCCAAGCCAATGTTATGGGGAAAGATGGTTGCCCCCCACATATTGTTGTGACCATGCACGGCATCCACGCCATAAATCAAAGGGATGCCCAGCCGGGTACTCAACGCCTGCTCTTGAAAACCTGTGACCATTGCCCGCCACGCTTCGGCATTGTTGGGGGTAGGGTTGCCGCCCCCGCCACTCAAAATCGAGCCAATTTTATGGTAGGCGACATCTTCGGGGGGAATGCTGTTTTTTTCCACCTGTGTCATCTGCCCGATTTTTTCGGCAAGCGTCATACGCCCCAATAAATCTTCGACCCGTTCCTCTACCGAAAGCGCAGGGTCGCGGTACGCTGTCATCGTCAATTCCATCGCCATATCATCACCTTAGTGGGGTACAACCTGTGCGATGGCTTGGGTGACGCGCACACCACCATCGCTTGACCGTTCGTATCCAATAGAAGGGGGCGGTTGTAGGCGTGTCTGCACCTCAAACCGCCCCCGTACACGACAATGTGGGTATCGTTTGGACTTATTTATCTACACCCGTAACGACTACACCCTGCATAAAGACTCTCTGCGCGAAGAAGAAAATCACCAACGGCAACGCCAGCGCAATCACGCTTGCCGCCAGAATCAGTTCGGGGTTGTCGGAATACAATCCGTTGAAGAAGGTCAGA
>CBKYSX010000444.1:0-4337 GCA_966690745.1 uncultured Ardenticatenales bacterium | reverse complement strand
GAGCGGGAATGGTTGTCCAGATAGAATAACATCACCGAACTCATGCCCACGGCTTCCAGCATTTGACGGAAATTGCCGAACATGTTGCCGCGAATCACATCCCGGTCGTAATGCACAAAAATGGAAGAGGCGTAGTAATCCCAGCCATAGGTATTGAAATGATTGTGCCAGAAATCGGCGAGAACCTCTTGCAGTTGCCGGTTGCTGTAAATCCCGCGCAGATAGGTCGCTTTCGTCACTTCCCGTATCGGACGCACCCGTTCATCATAGGGGGGATCATTGCGGAAATGCTCCGTCCACAATTGCTGTAACGTTTTGTTCAACGTGGTGAACCCCTGCGCCGCGATTCTGGCATCACAATCGCTGTCATCAATGGCGGCGGGGTTCAGTTGTTGCTCTACATAAGCCGCCAACCGTTCATCTTCCGTATTGCCCAATTGATTAAAATTGTAAATGTCTCCGTATCGCGGACCATACCCCATTCGATTCAGTGCTATCACCGCAAGCGGTGGTCGGGGCGGCATGGTGGGGGCAGTCGGTTCGCGTCCGGCACGGCGCATAGCATGGGGGGTTCCGTTTTCTTGCGCCTCTGTATTTTGAAGGCGCAATGCCGCCGCCGCCAGTGCCGCGCCGCCTGCACCTTTGAGCAGGGTACGCCGCCGTAGCGGAAGAAGCGATTTGGAATGTTGCGTCATATAAAACACCTCTGTTGAATAAGGGCTGATGTGGCAAGCGTGGGATGGATAAAAATTGCCACGATAAGACCGAAACGGAATGGAGTGTGCGCGTAGTCGCCATTGACCATCGCTACCATATGAGGAACGGGGGGACACCGATGAAGGGCGTTGCGTCGAGGGGGGAAAATACGACTGTAGCCATAGCCAATAAACCTTGTATTCAACGCGGAATCAATGGTACTATCAGGTAAGGGCTAGCCGGGAGACCACAGCGAGGACGCTGTGGTGCGTCACCCTTGCCTTTTAAATCTGAAATAACTAAACGTATTGAGGAACCCATAGCATGAACGATAACACCTTTGCCGCTCGATACGCGGCGGCATTAACCGAACAACGGGAAGACAAAGATTATCAATTTCGCAACGACCCCTATTCCCCGATTCCATGGGAACAACGCACCTCCTTTACCGGGCTACTCTATTACCCGCCCGATGTGGCGTTGCGCTTTACCCTGCCATTGGATCGGGAAGAATCCGAGCCGATTCAGTTCCAAACCAGCACCGGCGACATGCGTCACTACGACCGTATCGGCACCGTTGCCTTTACCGTAGACGGGGTAGACACCTCACTTGCATTGTATGAAGGGGAACCGGGCGAGTTTTTCCTGCCCTTTCGAGATGCCACCAGTGGTACGGAAACCTACGGGGCAGGACGCTATTTAGAACCAATTGAAATCGAAAAAGGCACCTTTCTTATAGATTTCAATCTTGCCTACAATCCCTACTGTGCCTATTCCGAAGAATTTTCCTGCCCCCTGCCCCCCATCGAAAACTGGCTGAAAGTGCCGATTCGGGCGGGCGAGAAGTACAGTGAAGAGTGAACAGTGATAAGTGACAAGTTGTATTGACCAAAACGAATGGTGCAGAAAAGCCCCCTCTTGGGAGGGGGTAGGGGGGTGGGTTGTCGTTCCCTCCGGCTTCACTCTTGTTTGTCAGTACGATAGATCAGTTAGGGGAAAACATTCGTCTTACACCCTTACGGCGGGCGAGTCAACGGGTGCATTTTGGAAGGTTCTGGTAAGTCTGACCCGCCCCTACAACACCCCCTCTCCACTATGGAGAGGGGGTTGGGGGGTGAGGTTGCCGTTCACTGTCGTTCACGCTTCACTTATCACTAACCACTTTTCACTCCCATGACTGCACTCCACTGGGGCGACCCCCAAACCCATTTCTGGCTCCGCCATACGCGCAAAGCGCAGGAACCGATTCTGCTTTTTGGCGACGATGCGGAACAATTAACAACACTATTGACGGAACAATTGGTAACCACTATCGCCACCCCTGCGGACGACCAATTCCCCCGCGCGGGGATGATCGGACTGACCAATGGCGTATTCACGCGACAGGGCACCCTGACAGCGCAAGTGGCATGGCTGGAACGGTATCACCAGCGATTGATGGTCGGCGGCAAACTGGTGGTCGTGGCGGCGATTCCCGCTATAGAGATGATAGGGCGGGCGGCGGCGCATGGGGGCTGGAGCGCACCGATGGAAGAGTTGCCCCTGCCTGATAGTGCTGGACATCTCTACCGATGGCGTACCACCCGATGTGAACCCATTGCCCAAACCCTCACCCACCACGATATTCTCGAACAGACGGACGAACAGGGCGTAGTTATTAAACGGTGGCATACTCATACCACTGAATCCTACTGCTTTCCCAACGAGGTGCGGCTGATGTTGGAACGAACGGGCTATCTTATCGAAGCGGCTTACGGCGGGTGGAACGATGAACCGTTAGAGGCGGGGGCGGCTTTACAGATATGGGTGGCACGGAAGGGGGTGTCCAAAATATAAAATTCTATCCTAGTTTAGTATAACTTTTGATCAAGGTACTACGGCAATTCCTCTCTTGTCCAATTGGCTTTAATCCGGTTTTTCTTTTCACAAACTTACCAATCTCTGTATGTACTGTATGTTCGCCCAACATCCCAAGAAGTAAGTCATATTGATCGCGAAATTCTGGATTTTCCTCAATCTTGCAAAATACATCATCAGTAATTGTTTGGGGGTAAGGAGAACTAAATTCTCTAAAGACCCTCCGTGCGAATCGTTCTACGTCTGCAACTTCAACGGCCATAGTTCCTCCTATAGAGGTGTATAAAGAGTGTTTTAGACTAGGCAATGCTTTTATACCAAGTGGAAGAAACAAGGATGCCTCGAAAGTCGTTGCCGTTCCGCTCAAGGTTAGTACTGAGCAGGCGTAGCGAAACCCAGTATCCAGTTCCATCCAATCGCGCATATCATTTATTACCTATGGGGATTAGATAACATCGTATAAGACTTTATTAATGATGTTCCCCACGCAGGAACATCTTCCATAAGGGTATCCATACCGGTTCTTGCCTTGGTTCGTCTCCCAATTGTTTGATTTACAAGATCACGATGATGAGGTAGTTTTTTGTATGCCTCAAGCAATGTCGGAGTTTGTTCTATAAGTTGAAATGTGTTTAACGTAATATGTTGACTGTAGGGGGCAGTAAATTGAGATACTTCCCATACCAAGTCAAGGAAATTGTCAACATCCTCAATCACTGTAGACATAGAAATGCCTTTCTACTTGAAAAAAGAACGAGTCCGCTAAGAATACATACTTTACTTAACTAACACAACTGGCTTAATCAAACCGCAAGTATTGAATCACCTTGAAACCCTATGTGAGTGAAAAAAGGTGTATTAAAAACTGTTTTTATTAATGGGTCTCAAATGTTTGTCCTGACAATATTCTCTTAAGTCAAAACTTGACAGTCTAAAGTCACTCCCTAACAATGACCCCACTTTCAATTGCTGTGGAGCCACGACCTCATGCCTTTACCGCTTCTGCGTGACCTATACACCCGATGGGGTGATACCCTTTCGATTCCGCTTTCTGAGCAACAGGAAGAACAATTTGCCCGTTATGCCGCCCTGTTGCAGGAATGGAACCGCAAAATCAACCTCACCGCTATCACCGATGAGAACGGGATTGTGGTGAAGCACTTCATGGATTCGCTGAGTGTGCTACCTGTATTAAACCCTACCGCCCAGCCGGACTATCGGGTGCTGGATGTTGGTACGGGGGCGGGCTTTCCGGGAATGGTAATCGCGATTATGCGCCCCGATTGGCACGTAACGCTGTTGGAAAGCACCCGCAAAAAAGTGGATTTTCTGGTAATGGTCGGCAATGCGCTGGGCTTAAAAAATTTGATGACCGTTTGGGCGCGGGCGGAAGAGGCGGGGCACGTTCCCAAACACCGCGAACAGTATCATGCGGTGGTGGCGCGCGCAGTGGCGGAATTGCCCGTACTGGCGGAATACTGCCTTCCCTTTGTCCGTCTGAACGGGCAATGGGTGGCGCAAAAAAGCCTCAAAGTGGAAGAGGAAGTCGCTAAAGCCAAAAATGCGTTGGGGCAATTGGGGGGCAAACTGGTAGAAGTGAAACAGGTTGCTGTGCCGGGGATGGCACAGGAGAGCCGCTCGTTGGTGATTGTTCAGAAAGTTAAACCAACCCCTGTCATTTTCCCGCGTAAGGCGGGATTGCCAAGCAAGAAACCTCTATGAAACAGGGAGCCTTTCATGGGGATTGCCCACCCCCGGTTCCGCGTTGCTACACCGGGGGCTAC
>CBKYSX010000443.1:0-4362 GCA_966690745.1 uncultured Ardenticatenales bacterium | reverse complement strand
AAATACGCCTGTGCGATAGGCTCCATCTCCTGCGGGGTGTATGCCCGCCGAAAAGAGGCGCGGCTGTCATAACGGGTGATGGGCGAACGCACAAACACCGGCTCCATCATTTGATAGAGTGCAAAAGGAAGCCAATGCCGCCACAAATCGCTCATCACCACCCCATGCCGCGCCACGCGCCGACATTCTGCAAAAAATTGTCCTAACGCCATTTCATCCAAATGATGCAAAAAGAGCGATGAAGTGACAATATCTACACTTTGATCCGTAAAGGGCAGGCGCAACCCGTTGCCCGCCACCAGTTGGGTATGCGGTGTGCGTTCACGGATATTCCACCTTTGGGCATGAGCGAGGTGCGTGGGTAGTAAATCTACACCAATTACCCGCACCGCTTGCCATTCCCCCGCCGCCCATGCCGCCATCGCCTGCGCCATCTGCCCACTTCCCGTTGCCACATCCACAATGGTCAAGGGCTTTGGCAGACGCAGAACCCGTGCCTTGATGGACGTTAGGGTTGCCCATACCCCAAACAGCCATTGATTCAGGCGGCGCATATCTTCCAGCGACTGATGGATGTCAGATAGGCTTGCTTTGCCTTCATCCAGGAGTTCGGGGATGTCTACCCGTTTTTGTAAGTTCCAATTCATATTTTTTGTTCCGTTGTTTCGATAAAGGCAATCCTACCATCCGATTAAAGTTTACGTCATTCATTCGGATATATATCTCTTCATATGTATTTTCCTTCTCTGAGCAACCTCTTTTAGAAAGGGTATGAAAGAAAAATGTTTGTTTCATGTTTCTGCTCATGCTCGGGTTAAACAAGCAATCCATCCTGTCAGGGTGAGAGATTGCCGTCAAGCTCCCTTATCATGAAACATTGCCCGTCATCGGCGCACCCGAGTCTTTAAAGTCTATGAACCGTTTTCGCTACGCCATAACTCTACTTATTATTTTACTCGGTGGTATAACACCATCGAGTTACGCCCAAAGCCCTTCATTTGCCGAGGGCTTTGACGATGTGGGAAATACCGACCCTTCACAGGACGGTCCTGCCAATTTGATTACACGCGGGTGGCTGTTCCGCAACCAGAGCCAACCGGAAGGGAGTAGTGATTGGTATGGCAGTGATGGAGGTCAGGTCATGGATCCGCATACCGGAACAGGCTTTCTGGCGGCTGATATTAACAACACTGACTCCTACGTTCCCGGAGCCGCCATCAGTAATTGGGCAATTGTGCCTGGTGTTTCCGGGCAAGTCAATGGAACGCCCATGACTTTTGCCGTGGGCGGCTCCTATACAGGGCGTAATGATCGTTTACAAATCCGCTATTCACCCTCCGGCGGTATTAACACCGGTACGGATGCAGATGATATAGGTGATTTTACAGAGCTGTTGCTGGATATAAATCCGGTGTCTCAGAACGGTTGGGAGGAATATACGCTTTCTCTGCCCGGTCCCGGTCGGGTCGCTTTTCGTTACTACTTACCTGCACCTCTGGGCGCGGGCACCATGTGGGGCAATTTTTTTGGCATAGACAGCCTTGTTATTGGAACACCGCCGGAGGGAGATGTGCCTATCCCTCAACCCGGACAAACGGTGAGCTGGGGAACAGAGATCAGCCCGATTGAAATTACCGGGCGACTTATTATTCCTACGGGCGGAACCGTGCTGGTGGAGCCGGGGGTCGAAATTCAGATGAACGCGGAAAGTACGCTGGAAGTGCGTGGCACGGTGCAGGGGGTAGGAACGGAAAGTCAATCAATCCGCATTACAGCGGCAAACAATTTTCCACCCGCCTTGCACATTGTTGGGGGTACAGTCAATTTCACCCATGCCATTGTCAACGGAAACATGAAGCCGGATGATGGCGCAACCGTGATATTTGACCAGACCCGCTTTGAAGGCAATGGGTTGTTCTTCGCCGACAATTATCTTGCCGAACAGGTTCCCTATTTACAGATTACCAACAGCCACTTCGAGGGTCAAAACGCCCATTTGAATATCGCTCATCTGACGCTGGTATTGAAAAATACGACATTTCATAATGCTTCTGCGAACATTCTCTATGCCCATGTCTATCTTGACCAGGTGACATTTGATGGGGGTCGTTTAGCCCTTAGCACGGATGACCAGCCGGACTATATCAACAATGTCACGGTACGAAATGCCACAACACCCGGAATTACCCTCGGGGGAGGCAACCAAGGGAATGATTTCTTTCTAGGTTCCAATACCATTTCCCAAAACAATCAATATCCGTTGCAGGTAAGCAATGGCGGCTTATTGCCCGGTAGTACTGTCCCATCTACCGGCAATGTCAACAATATGGTGTTGGGTCCGGGAGATGGAGATTTTCGTGGTCCGGTGACGTGGGCGGATGTAGGGATTCCGTATCGTATTGATGGGTATGCATATCTGTTTGGCAAATGGCGGTTGCTCCCCGGCGCGACCTTTCGAATCGTGCCAGGCGGAGGATTGGAAAGCCGTGTTGCTGTTCAGGCACGGGGTTTACCCGACAATCCTGTGACCTTTGAACCTTTGGTAACGGGACAACCATGGAACCGTCTGGTAGAGTTTCAACGGTTGGAGTATTCCGTGGTAGATGGGGGTGAGTTCGGATTGGTCTTTGACAGCTCCGGCGACCCTAATTTTGTGGATAGCACGATACTTCGCAACAATGATTTTGCGGTGGTAGGTGCTTCCTATATACGCAGTTCACAATTCGCAAATAACATCGTCGGATTACGTGACGGTAACTTTCCCCTCTATATTCCGCCCGACGCGAATGGTGCTACCAATCCCAATAGTTTTACCGGGAATACGGTTGCGGCGCAGATTGCGGAGGACGCGACATTCAACTGGTGGAACAGCCCTACGGGACCAACCACGCCCGATAATCCCAATGGAACGGGCGACCCGGTGGAACCCGGTGTACCATTCCAACCGTTCCGTACGACACCTCCCGATTTCAGCGATACGCCGCCCGTAGTCACTCTGAATCCCTTAAGTGACTTGCTGGAACCCAACAGCAAGGTGATGCTCTTGTGGTCGGGACAAGATGATGGCTCCATTGACCATTATCGCATTCTCTTCTCCGCGGCAGGTGATCATCCGGTTTCCTATTCGATAGTGGCAGATAATTTGCCTGCTACCCGGAACACCTATCAATGGGTCATACCGGATATCGGGTTTCAAGTAACCGGACAACCCGCTTCTATTCGGATTGAAGCAGTAGACGACCAGGGGCAGGTGGGGTGGGCATCCCAAGATGTGGGGATCACTTCAGGGCGGATTGAGGCAACCTTAACCATGAACCCCAATCCCGGTGGAAATAGTTATCAGGCGGGGTATGATGCTTTTGATGTTTGCTGGACGCTATCGGGAACCAACGAGTATGTCAGCGGTGTTGATGGGTATCTCTTCCTCGATAGTGACCGACGGTTTATTCCCCTCGGTGGCGTTACCACCTACTTGAATTGTCTGCCTCTGACCCTGCGAATGCCCTTACTCCATAGTGAGGATGTTCGTTTGGCTCTGAAAGTACATGGCGGCTTAAATGATGAGAAATGGTTCTTCTCCGAACCCTTTACTGTTTTTGCCGACCCCCGCGTTGGCGATGCACCGCCGGAGGTCGTAATGAGTTCGCCGCAGGCGGGGCAGGTATTCCCGGCGGGTGGCACGGTTCCTATTCTCTGGCAGGCATCCGACGATGAGGCATTGCGGAGTTTTGACATCCAAGCTTCCTATGATGGCGGACGAACGTGGCATATTGTGACGGAAAACCTGTCGGATTCAACCCGTTCCTATAATTGGCTCACGGCACCTGACAGCAATTTACAAGATGTTCGGGTGCGCGTCATTGCCCGGGATATTCGTTTCCAGAACGCCTCGGATGGGGCAAACCGCGTTTTTGCGATTGGTACGGAGTCGGGACCGACCCCTACCAGTACACCCTTTGGCACTGCTACATCTACACCAACCGCAGTCCCATCCTTTACCCCGACAGTCGGACCGAGTGTAACTCCCGGTTCTACCATAACTCCAACTGCCACCGGAACCATCCCGCCACCCGGCATAACCCCATCAGCAACAAGTACGACTGTGTTGCCTACCATCACTCCTTCAACGACCGGGACACCGATGCCGCCGAACAAGACATACGATTTGTATCTCCCCGTGATACGGAAATAACTCAACGTTTTACTTCCCTGAAAAGGGTGTGGTTGCCTACAAGATAGGCAACCACACCCTTTTTAACGTTACAGATTCCTCGCCTTCCTTACAACCCCATACATCTGACCCATCCACTCTTGCGTCAAGCGCAATCGGAACATCCCACACTCCACGATTACCTCTCCACA
>CBKYSX010000442.1:0-4366 GCA_966690745.1 uncultured Ardenticatenales bacterium | reverse complement strand
GGTACTCTTAATAACCGCATTGAAATAGGCAAAATCCATCGGTTTTTCGCCGCCGAGATCTTGATGCCACAAATCGGGGTTGGCAAAACGAATCGCCAGCACCAGCGCGAAGAATGCCCAGAAGACCCCCTCCGCCAGCAACATCAGGCGCATATCTTTCATCCACCAATCCCGCACCGAGGGGATAATGGCACGGAAGTTATACCCCGCCTCGCGCCACACCAACATCACCCCGCCCAGCGCGACCAGTAGAATGGCAAGGGTGATGCTTACCACATTGAAGGGGAGCCATCGCGCACTGGCAATCATCCAGACCACCCATGTTGCCATGAGCAAGCCCAGCGTTTTGGCGAAGAAATAACCCTTATCGGGCAAGCCCACCGCAATCGTGCGGAGGTAGGGCAGGGCAATTAGCCCGAACAGTTGCAGGGCAAGGAACCACGCGACCACGGGAAATTGGTTCTGAATACTGTTGCGATTAAAAATCTGCGACCATGTGCCGCCCTGTGCGTAAACTTCTTGCTCTGCTGATGTAAATTTTAGATTGCCCTTCCAGCCGTTCGCCTCTTTGGGCCACAATTGCACAACTTCATCGAAATCCACATCCCCCAGAATCAATTCTTCCGCCCGTTCGCGGTTATAGGCATCCGTTTTGCGCCAAATCTGCACACGGTTATGGTCGTAAACGTGCCACGCCTCTTCCGCGCCCTGATCCGGCAAGGGAATACCGAGGAAATGGGGATAGGAGGTAAATTCCGCCACCTTTTCAAAACCCAATTGCCCGGAGAAGAGCGCGTCATAGAAATTCACCACCGCAGGATAGCGCATCGGCAGGCGGGACATTGAATCGTACTGGCGGTTGGAGGAGATAAAGTAGTATTCGATCTGGTCTAACTTATCGAAAATCCCCGGTTGCATATACCCTGTCGGGTCATTGCGCCCAAACCATTTTCCCTCATCGTCTTCATCCGTGATATTCAGCGTGGAATCTACAAAATAGGCACCTTGTTGGTCGGCGGGAATTGTGCTGAGGTCTACCCCCACCAACGGAACCCGCGAAATGTAATAGTTCGGGAAGGGGCTGGGGCGATTGGGGCGGGAGAGGGGCAAACCATCATCCCACACCGTTTCGTTGGCGATGATGGAGCCTTCCGGCACAAAATCGTAAATCCATTCCGAAGCCGCGACCCGCGTATGGGGGCGGGTGTAAATACTGGTGAAGCCGTAGGCGTAAATCAGGGTTGAAACCGCGACGACCACTGCCAACCCGCCCGCAAACCAGACCCGCCCCGGAATTTTGCCCTCTCCGGCATAGGGGGCGGTTTTCCGCGCCCCGTCAAAGAGGCGTATCAGGAACCATGCCGCCAGCAAGACCAGAATGGGGTAAATCGGCAGGAAATAGCGCATGGATTTGACCCATTGCGTCCCCTGATGGAGGAATAACACCCCCACCCACGCCACCGGAACCAGATGCACCCAGCGTTGGCTACGGATGATGCGAAGCAAGGCGACCACCCATGCCACCCATGCCGTCACGCCGAGCGGAACGCCCATCCCCCACTGAATCATATTCTGCAAGGGGAAAAGAATCGGGGTGCGGTCGGTCCATTGGTGGGCAAAGGGGGCATCCCGTTCGCCCGATACCCACGACCGTGCTTCTTGCGCGTTTGCCCACCACCGTTCGGAAATCGTCAACGGACCGGAGAAGGCGGTGGGTTGGAAAATGCGGAACATCAACAACGCCACTGCGCCGGAAACCATCAGCCGTAGCGCGACCCGTTCCAGCGCCATCGAAACGCCCAACTCTTTGCTTTCTACCCAGAAACGATACAAGCCGACAAGGGCAACCACCCCTGCCAGCGTAAAAATCGAAAGTTTGGTGGCAAGCGAAATCCCCACAAACGCCCCGGACAGCACATAATCTATCCAGCGTCCGTGTTGGGAGAGGCGCACCATAAAGAAGATCGCCACCGTGACGAAAAAGGCGGTGAAGGAATCCACCACAAAGAAGTGCGCTTGTTGAATCGCAAGGGCGGTACAGGCGTAGAGGAAACTGGCAAGGAGCGCGATACGGTTATCTTTGTATGCCTGACGGGCAACAAAGAAGACCATAATCAACGTCCCCAAATCCATCACGCCATCCAGCACCCGCCCGACCTTGTAATTCTCACCATAGCCCTGCCACGACACCCCGTTTTCTTTCGGGAAATAATTGTCTAAGAAAACCGTTATCCCTTTGGCAAGCGTAATCGGGAAATCCCCGTAGACAAAGAAGGTTTTGCCCACGTTGCGGGGGTTTAACGGCGAGGTCGCTTCATTAAAATAAGTCGCCAAAAAGTCCTGTTGCGGCCATTGAATCGCGCTGACCACATCAGACAAAAAGCGTTCGTCGGGGTGTAGATGGTGTCCTTCATCCCAATCCACGCCGGTAAAACGGAAAACCCCGGCAAGCAGGAAAATTAAAAAGAACCAGAAGGGAACCAGACTCTCCGCACTTAACACCGCCCCGATGCGGCAAAGATAGTCAACCCATGTGGTTGTTGGTTTTGGGGTAATGGTTTCAGATTCGGCGGGGATCGGTTGTCCGGTCAGGGTGGATTCACTCATCAGCTAGGCTCGCTTGCCACGTTTCCAATGGTAAGGGGGTGAAGCGCGGCGTGACCATTCTTCTACTTGCGTGTGTGATGTGAGGCTGGGGTGGCATTTGGAAGAAGAGCACCCCGTCAGTACGCCGTTGCCCATTGTACACGACTTTTGGGAAAACGGCATGGTACCTTACGCCGTCGGGCAGGATGGGAACGATACCCACCCTGCCCGTTCGGTTATTCCTGATGGGTGCCTTCCGCCTCGGCGGCGGTAATCACATCAACAGGTATCGGTATCCGACAATTAGGACATGGCATTCCTTTTTGGAATCCCTGTGGTCGTTGCACGTTGACACCTCGATTGCAATGGGGGCAGGTAACGCGAACATGACCAACTCGTTGCTTTTTCGCCATAAGGAAGCCTCCTTCTTTTTATACGTCTGTAGGGTTCAGAAACCTACTATTTTATCCAAGAGTGAGTTGAAACCTAATTGTAGGGTACAGTACCGGAGATATGTGCGTTTTAGGGGCGAAATTCCTCCAGAAATGCCTCCAACAGTTGATTAAAAGCCTCCGGGTGTTCAACGGGCAGGGCGTGGTGGCTATCGGGGACGACGACCAGTTTGGCGGCAGGGAGTTTGGCAAGATAGACTTCTTTGGCGGCAACCGGGGTGTAATCCTGATCAGCGGCGACAATGAGAATCGGCATGGTGAGGGTATGGAGTTTATCGCGGACGCTCCAGCCAATCAGGGCAGACATGGCGTTGCGATAGGCGCGGGGGTCATTTTCCGCCCACCGCTCCACAAAGATGCGCCGCTTTTCCGCTTCGTCAGGCGTATCGCGGGGCAATAAGCGTTTGCTCAACACCTCCCCCATTTTCCGCAAACCCAACAGGCGCACAATCGCAAAGCGTTGCCATACCTGTAATCGCTCTTTCCACGTCCGCACCACCAATTCGGGACCACTATTCACAATCGTCAGGGACCGCACCCGCGCAGGGTGGTTCACCGCCAGTTGAAAGGCAATCATGCCGCCCATCGAAATCCCGACGATATGGGCAGAGGGAATCGCCACTGCCTCCATGAAGGCGGCAATATCCTCTGCAAATTGATGAACGCTGTACGGTCCCGGCGGTTTCCCCGATTGTCCGTGTCCGCGCACATCTACCGTCATCACCTGGTAGGATTGGGCAAAATGGGGTACCTGCAATTCCCAATCCCGCCCGCTGGAGCCTAAGCCATGAATAAAAAGCAAGGGGTCGCCCTGCCCGGTGATTTCATAATGGATGGGAATGGAATTGATTGTAACGTGGGGCATGGTTAAGTACAGGAAAGGTAGGGGCGAAGCATCCGCCCGACTTTGTTACACAACACGCCTTTGGCATGAAATCGGGGTGTAAACGGGCGGATGTGGACGCGGACGGATGCTTCGCCCGCCGTCGGCGCGGCAATCCCATTCACATTCATCCACCTTCACAACGGAAACGGACGAACGGCGGTTCGTGAATAAAAATGTTCCGGCACGACAGGGCGAAGCATCCCTATTAAGGAAACACCCGCCTTCTAATAATCTTGATTCCATGCCCGACATTCGGCGCATAACAGAGGCGTGGGGATGCTTCGCCCCTACAGTACGCACCCTTCGGTCTTATACGCTTTCCGACAAGGCGTTGAAATCTTCCTCGCTCAATTCAATATCGGCGTAGGCGAGGTTCTCTTTCAAGTGATCTACGGATGTCGTGCCCGTAATCTGATCCATAATTTGTGACTTTCTCCCCCCC
>CBKYSX010000441.1:0-4367 GCA_966690745.1 uncultured Ardenticatenales bacterium | reverse complement strand
GACCTTTGCCGCGTTAGAGTATCCCGAATTGAGCGACATCCGTACCCTGTGCGAAACCCTGCCGGGGAGTGCCGAAACGCTGGCAGGGGTCGGGCAGATCGGGCGCATCGGCGACCGGGACAGCTGTTTGATCTCCCCGGATAGTGCCTCGCAACCGACCACCGCACTGTTGCTCTATCCGCGCCCTGTCACGGTACGCGGGCATGTCTACCGCAATGGAACCTATAACATTCTGCAAATCAGCACCGGCAACGGGCAGAACCTTCTGCCGGTTGTCCAGAGCATTACCTTCCCCGAAACGCCATCGGCGCGGCTTTTTGTGGAAGGGGTCTTTGATTTATTGGAAGCCTCCTATTTCTTTCGGGATCAGGTAGTGTGGGGGAATTTGCGACAGGAAGTGTTGGCTCCCCTGAACGCGAACAGCACGATGGAGGAGGCGTACACACAGGTGCGCTATCTGGTGCGGCGGCTACGGGATGTGGTTGGCGAACGGCACATGTTTGTGCGCGGCGCACGGGTGATAGATGAGATTCAATCCGGGCAGGATGCCGATCTGGGCATTATTTTTAATGATGTGCGCCAGATAGTGATTGTGATTCCCGAGAGTCCGGCGGCAGAGGCAGGGTTGCAAATCGGCGATGTCGTAATTTCCATCAATGGCGGCGACCCCTTTGATGAAGCATGGCGCAGTTCTGCCCAGGCAACGGTACGCCTGCAACGGGGCAACCAGGTTTTTGATGTTGTGCTGATTCCCCGTGTTATAGATGGAATTCTTCACGCACAGGGGCGGCGCGTGTCCGATGGCGTTGCCTATGTTGCGACCTTCGGCATCAACAGCAACCGTGACCAATTTGAACAATATGTAACCGAAACCCATGCACTTGTTGCCGGGTTGGATAGCCCCGCCACCTGCGGCTGGATTTTGGATTTGCGGCGCAACAATGGCGGCACGATTGCCCCGATTCTTGCCGCGCTGGGCCCCTTTGTTGGGGATGGCGAAATTTACCGGGTGCGCCGCGTAGACGGGGATGAAAGCACGATTCTTCTGCGGGGTGGCGAGGTCTACCGCGAAGGCAGTTCCGGCTCCCAACCCTACACCGATACCCCCTACCGCTTGCGTGATGGAAATGTTCCGATTGCGGTTCTGATTGGACCCGGCACGGTGAGCGCGGGGGAGCTGTCGGTGATGATGGTACGCGGACGTGCCCCGAACGTGCGTTTGATTGGCGGCGATACCTACGGGCTGACCACCACGCTTTCCTATGTAGACTTGTACGACCGGGGGCAAATCTGGGTTCCGGTGGCACTTATGGTGGGTCCCGATGGGCGCACCGCCCCCTATGGCATCAGCCCCGACCAATACGTTCCCGTCATCTACAACGCCCAATTTGGCACGGATAATGATGGGGTGATTCAAGCGGCGCGGAATTGGCTGGCGGGGCAGGGCTGTTCGTAACAATGAACAATGATGGCTTATACATCTTTTTACGGGCACATTTCTTTTCAGAGGTGCTTTAGGAGCGCAAATGGGCGTTAACCCTAACAAAGTCATGGGCACTCTTCGCTTTGGAATATCTCCCCGTGGTCATGGTGGAAGAACTTGTTTACGAAGCGTCTGTAGAGGAACCGCAATACTACTTTGTATTATTCATGATAGTTTTATGTTTTGAGTCAAGGAGTATACAGATGAATGAACCTTTATTTAACTCAGGTATGATGGCTAGAATTGATTGGATGTTTCACGATTATGAGTCAGCTTTACTATCCTTAAGTGAAGACTTTCGTCAGTTCTACAAACCACATCCCTTAGAAACTGCTATCCGCTATAGCTTCTTTATAGACGATGCTATCCAAATATTGAATGACGAAAACACCCTGCAAAAGGTAGGAATTGAATATTTACAAGGCAGAAAATCGCGATTAGATGACCAGTTTGTCAAAATACTTGCAGACCCTATTGTACGTAATTCAGCAATATTCCTAACGAATCAGTTCATTAAGGCACGAATGGAAGATTATCAACATTATCTTTCTTTCCTACCCCCCAGTCCTCTGGAAACAGGTGATGATTTTCCTGAGCTACTCTCTAAAAGAACTTCGCTCGAATCTTTGATTACTTATCTACAGAATATGGGGGAGGACGTTTCGGACTATCGAGATAAATTCCTCGAATTTGATAATATATTAAAAAGACTTGCCAATCGTAACTGGATTTCTGAAAATACTTCTCGAAACCGAGTTTTGAATTTAATGCCGCCTAACCGGTGGTGGTGGTATCGAGAGTATTATTCTTCCTAATAAAGAACAAAAAGTGATAGAGGAAGTTTCGGTGCGAAACGATTGTCACAGATCGGTAGGAAAAGGGGTAGACGAGCGATAGATTGAATGGTTACAGGATAGACAAATCAAAAGTGGGGCGAATCTTCATAACAGGGAGCGTATGATAAAACAATGTTAGGAAAGTAAAATGCAAAATAATTTGTGGCAACAGACGGTTGAACGACTTCTGCTATTGGAAGAAGTTTATCCCTGTCAATTCAGGGTTATTAACTATTACATTGGTCATCAACGCTTAATTATCGTTGCTAGCCATCTGGATGATATTGACCGCCCGATGCTAGACAGGAGGAGGGCATATCTGGAGTGTGAACTTGTATATTACATGCAAGTGGTTCCAGAATGGGAATCTATCCCAATCCAACTTTGGGATGAGAAACGAAGTGCTAACTTCATCAAAAGCATTGGACTTTTTCGTGATTTACGCTCATCTTATGTCCCGCTTGTGCTTGGAGTAGATACCCATACCCCTGAAATTGTTATTGCTTGCAACGATATCTATGTGCATAGAGAACGACCCGCAAGTAGTGATTACCCTGATTTATAAGTCTATTACTCGTAGAACAAAAGCACTCTTATGTATTTGGCGATAGTATCACTGGCTACTATTACACAGGACGCTTCTCCAACTACTGCTACTACGAACGCGCCCTGCCCCACTTCATCCAAATAAGCCCAAAATGGGGCGTGGGCATCTTACGGCAACGGCGGGCGACCACAAGGGTACGCCCCTACAGGTGACGTGATTTACTTCCTAAATGGGAACTTACAAACAAGATTGAAGCAGAAGGGAGCGGCAACCCACCCCCTTGCCCCCTCCCAAGAGAGGGATTTCCTGCGCCATCCCCTTTTGTCAATACAACATGTGCTTAACAAATACCATTGACTTTTAGTAAGCACATGTTTATTAGCCCCGTCCCTTTAGGGCGGGGGGATGGCGGACGGAGAAATAATGAACCGCGGATAAGGTTCACCATAAGACCATACCAAACAAAAGAGCGTGACCCATCGGGTCACGCTCTTTTTAGTTCTACAAACGTGTAATCTTATTGCTTAATCGCCCGTTGGAAGGTGACGAGGTATTCGGTGTGGATGGTGCGCCACGGCACTTCGGGCGTACCCAATCCCATCCCGGCAACCGTGTCGCTGGGAAGTCCTTCAATCTTGGCGGAGTAGGCGGGTCCATCCTTGTACATGGGGAAGTTCGCACCCCAGGGTTCGCCGCTCTTGGCTTCCATCGGGAAGGTCGAACTACCATCGCCCCACCATACGGTCACGGGCACACCTACCACGCGGCTACCGCCTTCATCAATCGCGTTGAATTGAATCGCATGGCGACCACCGGATTCGGCTTCGTCGTGCCATTCAATCGAAATCACGCGCCAGTAGGCTTGTCCGGGGGCAACGTTGGCGGGGATAATGCTACCGCCCAACACGCCGAATATGGGGTCAATGTTGCGTCCGGCTTCGTTGGCGGCGGGTTGCGGTGCGGCAGGAGGTGGTGCCGCAGGAGGTGCGGCGGGCGCAGGTGCGGCGGGAGCCGGATTGCTGAAGGTGACAGGGGTCGTGTTGCCACCGGTTGCCACCGCGTTTGAGGTGGTGGTAATCGCAAAGCCGGGAATCAAGCCCAATTCTTTGGCAATATCACCACCGTTGGCAATCGTTACCTGCCCGGCACGTGCCCAGGGCACATTTTCTTTCCATTCTTGCAGAACGGCGCGTTGCAAACGAATGGCATAGTGGTTGCCCATGTCAATCACTTCGCTGGTCGGCAGACCGAAGAAGGTCAACGGGTCGCTGGCGGCGAAGTAGGTGCTTCGCATCGCGGGGCGGCTACTCAACAGCCCTTGACGCAGACGTACGGCTTCGGCAAACGGCACGTTCACACCTTCCCACCCGGCGGGCAACTGGAAGGGGGTTTGGCGCGTTTCGTAGAGCCGTTGGTCCATTCCGGCGCGGCTCAAATCATCAAATACGTTCACAAAAGCAACGCTGTTGCTTTCGGGTCGCCATTGGAAAATTGCTTTTTG
>CBKYSX010000440.1:0-4373 GCA_966690745.1 uncultured Ardenticatenales bacterium | reverse complement strand
GACCGCGAATTGGACCTGAGCGCGAAAATTGAGCAATTGCGCGAAAAAGAGCGCAAAGGGCAACGGCTGATTGTTAGCAAAGAAGATATTGCCGAAGTGGTGGCGATGTGGACGGGCATCCCCGTCACCCACATGCAGGAAGAGGAAAGCCGCCGCCTGCTGGACATGGAAAACGAACTGCACCAACGGGTGGTCGGGCAACAGGAAGCGATTGATGCCATCAGTAAAGCCGTGCGCCGCGCCCGCGCCGGGTTGAAAGACCCGCGCCGTCCCATCGGTTCCTTTATGTTCCTCGGTCCCACCGGGGTTGGGAAAACCGAATTGGCGAAAGCGTTGGCGGAATTCATGTTCGGCTCTTCCGAAGCTCTCATCAAACTGGACATGAGCGAATTCATGGAACGGCACAACGTCAGCCGTTTGGTGGGGTCGCCGCCCGGCTATGTGGGCTATGAAGAAGGTGGACAATTGACCGAAGCCATCCGCCGCCGCCCCTACAGCGTGGTGCTGTTGGATGAAATCGAAAAGGCACACCCGGAAGCCTTCAACATGCTGTTGCAAATCATGGAAGATGGCAGTCTGGCGGATGCGAAGGGTCGCCGCGTAGATTTCCGTAATACGCTCCTACTCCTCACCTCGAACGTAGGTGCAGACCAACTACAACGTCAGGCATCATTGGGGTTCCGCCGCGAAGAGAGCGTCGAACAAGCCGCCGAATACGACACGATGCGCCAGAAGGTGACGGACGACCTGAAACGCCGCTTCCGCCCCGAATTCCTGAACCGTCTGGACAATGTGATTGTCTTCCGTTCGCTCACCCGCGAAGAAATCGTGCAAATCGTGGACATCATGCTCCGCGAATTTAAGAAATTGCTGGACGAGCGGGAACTGGCGGTGGCATTAACCGATGATGCCAAGAATTATCTGGCGGAAAAGGGCTACGACCCCAACTACGGGGCGCGTCCGGTGCGCCGCCTAATCCAAAACCTGATTGTAGACCCGGTATCGGAAGGACTGCTGGCGGGGCAATACCACGCGGGCGACCTGATTCATGTGGATGTCAACGAAGCCAAAAACGGCTTTGATTTTCGCGCCGAAGCCGGAGCCGCTTTCCAAAACAGTGCGGTTGAACTGGAAATGGCAGAAGGTCCGGTGGACGAAGCCGACCTCGACGACATCGAAGAACTGTTCCTCAGCGATTTGGAAGTGGACGAGGATTAAGATTTTCGTCTTTCACCAAAGAGGGGTATGTCCATAAGACATACCCCTTTTATTTAATTATTAGGTATTGCTCTGTAGTGGGAAGAGAGTATAGTTTGATAATTCTGCTGGTTGCTTTACTCTTGTGAGCCGGTGCAGAGACCTACATCTCGTCATAGATTTTGCTCTCTATCCTAGAGTGATTGATTAATGATTAACTAGCGTCGTGTCGCTCATTACCCACAGACTTATTCACAGGAGACCTATAGTGAATGCTGAGTTAGTCATAGATTTTCTTCTAACAGCTCTTGATCATATTGACCAAAGGTATTACGGTAATCGCATAAGTCCAGACAACTATGGTGTTCCTTTAGGTGATCCTAGAAGACCAGAATTGGAAGAATTTTTGTCAAGATTTGGAGAAAGGTATTTTTGCTATGAGTTATATCATCGTATTCGTTCGCAAATAGAAAAGTTTTTAGAGAGCATCCCAGAGGACGAGCGCAATAAAACTATCGTATTTCAGGGCGAATTGAAGAAGGAAAATATTAGGAACATGCTAGATTTATTTCCTGACATTGTTGCGTTGCAGAAAGAATACATTCCAGATTTTTTATTGCATTCACCCGGCAATTTTGATCACCAAGAATTAGTAATTGAAGTAAAAAGTAATCCATCCATATCTACTGGTGAAGTAAAAAATGACTTGCTTAAGATACAAGAGTTTATAACTCGGTATAGGTATAGACTAGGCGTTTTTTTAACTGTTAACTCAGACTCTAATCGCGTTATTAATATGTTACGGGACTTCGAGAATACTAACTGGCTCCGACAGAATCTTACAGACAGAAACCGAATTTTTGTCATCCAAAAAGAATCTCAAGATTCAGATACTACGTTAATACGTCTTGATTCAATACCTGAGGCTTAAACTCCCCATCTATAAATTCGCTTAATAATCCCCGATAAATCATTAGATGCGGCGCACTATTCTTCCACTGTGCTTTGTCACTTCTATGCTTACTAAAATCAAACGAATTTCAAAACTCTTTCCAAGAACTTTCAAGATTTCCGCTCCCACTTTGCTATAATACCCTATAGGCATCCCTCTCATTTTCATCATCCCCCTCTATCATCTCAATACGGGTCCCCCCATCTGTATCCGCCGTAGCACCCTGCCCACGGAGACCCACCTATGAGCGCGGAAACCATTCAAAGCCAATACGACCATCTTCAATCCGTCGCCCAGCGTTTTATCAAACGCGCCGAAGCCATTCAGCAAATGCAGAGCAAAATGGCGAGCCAAACGCAACGGCTTGCAGGGACATGGGAAGGCAAAGCCGCCACCAGCTTTTTGCAAGAGATGCGGACGGACATCTTCCCCGCCTTGCAACGCCTTTCCAAAGCGTTACAACAGGGCGGCACCACCACCACCAAAATTGCCCAAATTAGGCGCGAAGCCGAAGAAGAAGCCGCACGTCTGTTTCAGGGGCAAGCCAATGGCGGTGTCCCCGCAGAAAGCTATGGCGGCGGTGGGTTGGAAAACGGCGGTATGGGGGGCGGCGGCTTGGAAAATGGAGGCGAGGTCATCCTTGCCCAATACATACCGCCCGAACAGGGCGGAACCCCCGCGCAAACCGATGAAGGGTATACGATTGAAGATGTCCAACAGACTGAATTGAACGTCTTCTTTAGCCAATATGAGAATAGCGACGATATTTCCGATGAGGTGTTGGAAAAATATCTGACCAACCCCGAACTGATGGCGATTCAACAGGAAATCGTTACCGACCTTGCCAATCGGGTACAAAACGGCGAACCCCCTTTGACCCCGCAACAATTTTATGAGATGGTGCTGGCGGAAACGGGCGACCCCGCTACGGCTCTGATTGTCGCCCACAATATCACCAAATCGCTGGCACGGGGCTTGTCGCCCATCGGGTGGGAGAAAATTTCAACCGAGCCATTGATTTATGCAATGAATGGGCAAGAATTTACCTTTGACCCCGCCACCTTCCATCCCGATGCGTTAGCCACCAACAACGGAACCCCTTCTGTCTTTTATGCGATGTTCGATTCCCAATCGCTGGGAACGAATGATCCGGGCGACTGGTATCATTATTATCTACAGGCATCCGCCAGTTATCTTGGCGCGACGGGGCAAATTGACTTTAATGATGGCGGGGGCGGGATGTATGGCGATATCGTAGATGGGGCGGTGGATAGTAGTATGGACCAAATGCGCGAGGGGTATAGCGCGGATAATCAGAACAGCAACGCCGTCAATGGCTGGATGTATGCCAATTCCCTCAGTTTCCTTGAAGGTGGCGTATACGGTTCAGACTACAGCGAAAATGCCGAAGAAGCCCAAACCGAAACCACGCGGGAAAGCACCCTCCATCGGGATGGTGCGCTGTTCGGGCTGGAATTGGCAGGGGTAACACCGCCCGCCGAGATGGTCTGGTATGTGCCCATTGCAGGCGGCATTGGTACGCCGGGGGTACTGGATGTGGTCTTCGGCGGGGGGGCGGATGTGAATTTGGGAGAGGACACCTATGCCACCATTACTCCCGACGGAACCACCACCGTCGTCAACAATGAGGAAGGGAACGGCGGCGGGGGACGCTAAGGAAAGTCAATGATGCAACGATTACTCAACCCGAAAGGATTGCTGATTGCCTTACTCGCCATCACCGCGATCCTTGTTCTTTTCAATTACCGGGGGCTTATGATGGGAACCACACAACCCGGCGACCCGCGCCACGAATTGCCACGCACGATGGTGGCGCAATTGTTCGAGCAATCCCCCACCCTGCAATCGGCAGATGGGGTAGACAATCTCTATGTACTGTGTACGGCAATGGAAGGCAGTTTCTGCTATTTTGTTCCGGCGGAAGCGGCGGCGGGCTATGATTTCACCTTTAACGCTGTCATCCAAAACGCTACCAATCAGATTGAGCGCGACTTCGCCTCGGACATTTTGGGGGCGTTGGATGTGCGCCATGTGGAACGCGCCAAAAACAACACCGTTCTACTCCATTGCCAACGGGATGACGGCGGCAATCTCAGTTGCACCATCAACGGCGGCAACGCGCAGTGGTATCCCGTAAACCTGACGTAAAGGAATTGTCAATGATGAAAAAGGGGTGGATTCGTCCACCCCTTTTTGGTTGGTC
>CBKYSX010000439.1:0-4374 GCA_966690745.1 uncultured Ardenticatenales bacterium | reverse complement strand
GGCGCATTGACGCGCACCCGCACCTGAATCACATCTCCGGCGGCAACCGAGCTGATAATTTCCCCGGTTCCCTGCAAGGTTCCGCTATCCACCCCTTCGTATTGCCGCGCCACACTAATCCCTTGGAAGCGGGCGGCGATTTCATCAAAGGCAACGAAATAGCGTAACCAGGCATTATAATAGAGCCGCCCACTGTTGTTCCCGCCCGACTGTTGGGTCACAATCAATTGGTTGTCACCCGTTGTCAGCATATCGGCGAGTTCGATGGTCAGCGAAAGTGGTTCGGTGATGGTGTCGGGGGTCGCTTGCCCACTCAAAATGATGTCGTCGTTCAGGGCGACTTCATAGGCAAAGTTACCTTCCAATTCACCGCTTGCCACCATATAATCGGTCAATGCCATCACTGCCCATGCGGTTTCTTGCGGGGTTTCCCACCCGCCCAAACTCTCGCGGGCGTGCATCAGCCAGCGCACGGTTTGGGGAATTAGCATATGTTCGGGTTGAACCCGTACCAATGCTTGCAACACCAATGCGGTAGAGCGCAGGCTGGAATCAAACGCCAACAGGTCTAAATTGCTCTCTTCCCAATGAGCACCGGTTGCGCTCAGCCGCGCCGCCGCTGTTAATTCACTGGCAAGGGTCCGTACCTGCGCTTGTTGGTTCTCACCTGCGTTATCAAGCGCAAGCAGGAGATAGGCTTTTCCATCTACCCCTAAGAGGGAATGTTGGTCAAAAAGGGCAACGGTACGGCTAACATCGGGATTGCCCGTTTCGCTCAACACATAAAGGATAAAGGCGCGGGTATCGAGGGTGCGGTCATCGGCTTGGTCGGCGGTACGGCTGAGCCATCGTTCAAGGAAACGGGTTGCCCGCGCCATCCGTTCATCGGGAACCGACTCACCCACCTGTCGGGCTTCGTTCAACCCCAGCAGGGCATAGCCGGTGAGCCAGACATTGCTTTCATCACTACGCCACCAGCCCCAGCCGCCGTCCACGTTTTGCCATGTGATCAGCCGTTGTGTGGCAAGGCTGACATTTTCGACCAATTTGGTTTCAATATCGGGACGGTCAAAATCCAACGCCTGAATCGCCCGTAAAGTAGCGGCATTGGGCAGAAGGGTACTTGCCGCCCATTCGCTGGTGTCATACGGGTAATCTTGTAAATAATCCAGTGTGGATTCCATCGCCCCCGCCAATGACGGGGCAACTTCCAATGTCAGGTTGCCATCAGTGGGGGTTGTGCCTTGTGGAACCCGAATCACCTCGACCGCGCCACCTTCCCCCGCCCGAACGACCCCACCTGTCGCCACCACTTCCGGTGTTGCAAGGTGATAGACGGGAATGGTTAGTTGCACGGCATCGCTCAAGCCGCCCCCTTCAACCCCGGCTGTTACGCTTACTTGTTCCCCCTCGTTCACCTCAACGTCAAATTCAACAACGGTTTGCCCCCCTGCCGGAATGGAAACTGATTGCGTGGCGTTGCCGCCGGTCAGGGTTAAGCCTTCGACCTCAAAGGTGAGGGTTCCATCAATGGGGTCGTTGGTGCTGTTGTTCACTGCTACCCGCAGGGTTGCAGTATCACCCACGACAAAGAAGCGGGGCAGAGTGGGGCGCACCAGTAACGGTTTGGTGCTGAGCAGTTCGTCTTTTTGCTCTCCAATGAGTGTAGTTTCGCCGGTGACAGCGCGGGCGGTGAGTACCCAGGTGGTGAGATTGTCAGGCAGGGTGAAGCTGATCTGGGCTTTCCCGTTTGCATCGGTGGTGATAACCGCGTTCCAGTAGGCGGTATCCACAAAGTTGCTTCGCACCGCTTCGACACCAAAAATCGAGTCCAGCCCCGGTCCGCCGCCCCCTTTGGTTTCGGCGGCAAGGTCGCGGCTGAGGCGGTCTACGTTTACAATCAGCCCTGATGCGGTACGCACCGCCACCGGACGCTCAGCATAGAAGGTATCCACCAGCGATTGTTCCAACGTACCGCCAAGTGCCAGAATGGCTTTATCTACGACCGCCAGCGACAGTTCCGCCTCTACAGGAGTGCCCTCGCTATCGGTTACGGTTAATTCATAAGTAACGGTATCTCCCGGTTGAGGCGGATTTTCGGCGGTGGTGCCGATCGGTATTACCGCAACATTCAGGATTTTTTCGGTGGGAACCACATCCAGATTCACTTGCCCTACCCGAATTTCGGATAGCGGTGTTTCGTCTGTAATTCCCGTTACCGCTACGACACTAATCACCGTATTGGGAATCATCGCTTCGGTAATCGGAATTTCCAGCACTTCGGCAGTGCCTTCCAGCGTTTGCACCGAAACGCTATTGATCCCCATTTGCTCTTCCGTCACCAACGCGACCATCTCTTCAAAGGGGGTTGGAACGAGGATACGCGCAGTATCGCCAACATTGTAGGTGGCTTTATCGGCAATCAGTTCGATACGGTCATTGTTTTCCCGTTCCCACACCACGAATTCATCACTGGCGACCCAGAAGAAGGTGCGGCTCCGTATGGTGTTGCCCCGTTCGTCCCCGGCAGTCGCCAGAACCGTATAACTACCACCGACTTCGGGGGTAAAGACGACTTCGGTCAAGCCATCCTCACCGGTTATGGCATTGCGGGAAGCGACGAGGGTATCGCTAAAGGCAGAGGTGAAAAGCGTACCTCCGTTCGGGCTTTCTTCCTGTACGGTAAACCATTCCCGTTGGTAGAGTTCCAACTTCACTTCTTGCCCACCTGTTAAAGCACCGCTGGTATCTGCCGTGGCAACCGTAATCGTAAAAGGCTGATTGGCGTTATCTACCACCGTTTGCGGGTTCAAACCGATATAAAATTCTCCGGCGTGGACAATCGCCTCCGTGCGTCCCGTAATGGTACGGTCATTCACATCGCGTACATCGGCTTCAATAGTAAAGCGTTGGCTTCCCTGTTCATCTTCACCGCGGCTGAGGTCCGTTTCGACGGAAATGGTGGCTTGCCCATTCGTGCCAAGTTCATCTTCGCCATCTTGAATCACTTCGGAGCCGCCGGATTCAATCTCAAAGAGGTCGTCATCATCAAACCACGACCAATAGCCTTCTAAGTCGGGCACCGAGAAATAGTAATCGGAACTAATCACACGATAGGCAAAGGGTGCGTCGCTTAACGCTCCGCCGAAGTAATAATTGGCGGCGATTCGAGCGGAAAGGTCATCCCCTTGCACCACGGACGGCGTATCCGTCGTGACCGTGACTTCAAATTCAGGGCGTTGGTATTCTGCAACCTGGAAGGAGCCATAGACCGCTTCATAGTAGCAATAATCATCCTGATAACATTGCCCGATTTCTTCTTGTTCCAACGCCAGTTCGTAATAGCCTGTTTGGGCTTCTTCGTCCAATACAAATTCGCCATAGAAGGTTCCATACGGCGAGAAAGTAATGGACTGGCTTTCAAGCGGTTCCCCCTGATAGCGAATGGTGAGGGTGGCATCGGTCAGGGTAGGAAGCATAAGGGAAGAGCCATCTTCCTGACGCAAAATCCCTTTGAAATAAACCGTTTGCCCCGGACGATAAATCGGGCGTTCGCTGTAAATGGTGCCGTACAGTTGGCGCGGGGTCAGGCTTTCGGTAATGCCAAATTCATACGGAGCAATGCCCGAATTCCATTCGGATGACACAACCCCGACTAATTCTCCGCTCTCATCGGTGCCGATGGCATACATGGCGGAATAAGGGTCGCCCGTCACGTCTTCAGGGGCAAAGGTGTATTGGAGTAGTCCATTCTCGTCACTGGTTCCCGTCGTAATGATTTCCCCTTCGTAATTGCGGATTTCCAACGCAACGTTGGCAACAGGCTGACCACTTGCCATATCCGTTGCCCATACCAACAATTCATCAGGGCTACGCTTCATCGTCAGGTTGACGGGCGTGTAAATCATCACCACTTTGGATTCAAGCGGCGCGGCGGTAAATTCGTTTTGTTCCGGTGCGGTCACACGAAGCAGATAAATGCCGCTTTCCAGCGCATCCCCTTCTTTTGGAACCCGTGTTTTGAAGAGATAGCCCACATTTTCATTGGCATCTACCGGCTCGGTCCATTCTGCAACAATATTGTCAGGGTTGCCCTGGAACCCCTCAAAATAACTAAAGCCCTCGGTACGGAGCATGGGCAGTAATTCATCCACGCTCATTGCAGTCACCGTAAAATTCATTGCCGAAATGTTGCGGTGGCTGACCACCTGTGCCGTTTCGGTGTAGGGGTTATAGGTTCCGATGTTGTAGCCGGAGGTGATTAGGTTAAGGTTCGGCGGGAGCGAAGCAGTACGGAAATTTAGAACAAAATCATCTCCTAATGTCTGTCCGCTTTCGTCTTCTACTGCACCGGATAACGTGACGGTATAGTCA
>CBKYSX010000438.1:0-4378 GCA_966690745.1 uncultured Ardenticatenales bacterium | reverse complement strand
TAATTTCCTACTGTGGCACTTCCTGCCGTACGGTTTCTATCCAAAAGGGGTCGCTATCATCGTTAATGCGATTAACAATCGTATAGGCGTAATTCTGGCGCAGGGTCGGGATACTGCCCCAATCCCCGCCATCTGCCAGATGCCGCCGTAGGTTGTTGGGTCCCCAGTTATATGCTACCAACAACCAATACGATTCCGTGTACCCCTGAGAATACAAATAATCCCGCAAATAGACCAGATAATAAGCGGCAACCCGCGTTGAAGCATAGGGGTTAAACGGGTCATGTTCGCCCACATAGGGCGCAAATTCATTCCACGTTCCCGGCATTAATTGCATCATGCCCTGTTCGCCGCTCCCCCCGATGGCATCCGGGCGAAGCGAGCTTTCGCGGTGGGCAATGCTTGCCAGCAATCGCCAATCCACCCCGAACTGCGCCCCAACTTCCTGAAACATTCGCTCATAGGTATACGCCCCATCCACAAAGGATTCCGCGCTTCGCCCTGCCGGGGTCGGCGGTGGGGGTTGAGGGGTTGGCATAGGCGGCAAAGGGGTAGGGCTGGGGTGCAGGGTGGGTGTGGGCGCGAGGGTCGGGGTCGCCACCCCTACTGCCCATTGGGCTTCAATGGCTACCGGAATCTCCGGTAACGGCGGCAAAATCATCGCGTCTAGGGCAAGGGCGGGCACAGAGCCGGACGCGCTTTCATGCTCCTGACTGCCCCACCAGAAAGAAAAGCCCAACCACAACACCACCCCGATACATCCTATCACTACGATCCAACGCGGCGTTATCGGGAGAACAGGAACAGAAACGATAGGGGTATCTGCCGCATGAACTTGAAGGGTTAGTCGAATGGTGGTACGCTTGCGCGGATCGTGGCTATCGGTCAGCGTTATACTCAACGGGTAGTGCCCCGCCGTTGTATGATGTGGCACTTTCACTTCAACCCATAGCATATCCCCGGTGCGGGCGCTTGCCATCCATGTGGTGGGTACGCCACCAAACGTGACGTGAAAATGGCTCTGTGCCGTAACCACATCCAAATATAAGGGAAAGCGGGCACTTTTGCCGCCTATCACCTGCCATACTTCGGTTGTAGGGTTTGCGTGGAGTGAAGGTGAAGTCACAGAGAAAATAGAATAAGGGTAAAAGCGAATAAAACGATTGTAACCCAATCGCTCATAAGGTCGCAACTATACTGTTGGGATAAAATGCCTGTTGTTCCGGGTATTTTTTATATCAGCATGAGGGCTAAACCTCACGCCGCCTTTAACCCAACCTACATACCCCCTAAATATCTATAGGAGTTACCCGCATTTACCGCTTGAAGTGCGTACCTTCTATTTTGTATCCATCCAAAACAACCAAAGGAGTATCCATAATGCTGGTGGTAGATGCACATGAAGATTTGGCTTGGAACATCCTGACCTTTCAACGGGATTATTTACGCCCGGTTGCCGAAACACGCCGATTGGAAATCGGTTCCGAGGCGGTGCAAGAAAATGGCGAAAGCTGTATTGGCTACCCGGAATGGATTGAGGGCAAGGTTGCGATTGTTTTTGCCACCCTCTTTGCCGCTCCCCGTCGAAGCACCCTCGGTGCCGTGAAAGGGGAAAGCAGTTACAGCACCACCGAAGAAGCCTATACCCTCTACAAACAACAAATAGATACCTATCACCACTGGGTTAAGCAAACCCCTGATAAACTTACGCTGGTTGATTCCCGCGCCGCGCTGGAAGAAGTCCTTGCCACATGGGCAGATGGCTATAGCGGGCAACGCAAAGTCGGACTGGTGATACTGATGGAAGGGGCGGACGGGGTACGCACCCCTGCGGAAGTGAGTACCTGGAAGGAATGGGGGGTACGACTGATTGGTCCGGCATGGAACCGCACCCAATATGTGGGCGGTACGGGCGAACCCGGCGGCTTTACCGATAGCGGCTTACACCTTCTGCAAGCAATGACAGAGCACGATCTTATTTTAGACCTCAGTCACCTTGCCGATGAAGCTGTCCCGCAGGCATTCGAGCATTTCCCCGGCATGATTGTGGCGACCCATGCCAATGCCCGCGCTTTGCTCCCTTCCGCCCGCGCCCCCGAACGCCACCTGACCGATGCCGCTATAAAAGGGGTTGCAGAGCGAAATGGGGTGGTCGGGGTGGTGCTTGCTAATTTCTTCTTGCGGGATGGCTACGGACGGGACAGCCAACGAACCGATGTGACGCTTGACCATATCGCCGCCCATATTGACCACATGGCGCAACTGGTGGGCAATACCCGCCATATCGGAATTGGCAGTGATTTTGATGGCGGGTTTGGCTTATCCCGTATCCCCACCGGGATTGACAGCGTTGCTGATTTACAGCGCATCGGGGGGCATCTTAGCCAACGGAATTACAGCGATTCACAAATTGAAGGAATTTTGGGGGGCAACTGGTTGCGCGTTTTACGGGATACCTTAGCATAGGAGGAGTTTCGCAGTTGAGGGTGAAGTGCGTAACTTCTATATCAGGTCGAACTATGCATCCCATAGGTGGCTGGTTCGTGTGACCCTTCCCGCCACCGCCGATGTGACACAATCCGCCAGAGAGCCAAAGGTGACACGGGTATTCAACATACCGGGGGCGTAGTAGGCATATTTGGCGGAATTGGTCATTAACGTTTGCACCGAAGCCGGGAGCATCGGCGTGGTCAAAATACAGGTATCCACTGTCACCGTACCACCAAAATCCAAGAGCGGTTGCAACACCCCCATCTTCTGTGCCATCGCCGCCATTGCCCGGCTGGACGTGACCAAAAATTGCACATCGGGGTGTCGTTTTTTGCCCGTCAGCAAGGGTGATAGTTGTTGAAATTGTGCCAGTGAAAAATGAGGACTGCCTAATACCACCATATCGAGCGCATCGCCCTCGGTGGTTGTAAAATCGCGCCACATCTCCCGTAGCATGGGCATTGTTACCTCGATTACGTCTACAGGGGGTCGCCCCTGAAATGCCGCTTCAAGGGTGGGTGCTTCGGGTGTTACCCCGACGATATGAAATAATGCCACCGCCCCCGCCGAGGCACTTGCCGCGCCCAATGCTTTCAACTGTTCCTCATCAGGCTGTACCATCAATCCCGCTATAACGGGAATTTGTTCCCCTGCCAACCGTCCCATTAAGGCACCCAAAAGCGGGTAAAACGTATCATCCGCCTGTACTTCGACCGGAATATCCCGTAATTGTAAGAGCAATTGCCCTGCGCGGTTTTCGGTAAGATGTAACCCCACCGCCGGAACGCGCCCTGTTAATGCCGCGCAAATATCCATCAAATCGGGGTAGCGTTCGGTGCGGGCACCAATCACCGAATTGGCAAAAACAATGGCGTTGCTTTCGCCCCACGCAATTTGTTGTCCGAACATCGGGCGATGGGCGGTCTGGTAGGGGGTACAGGTCCAGGTTGGAATCCCGCCCATCTGCTGATATGCCATCATTTGCCGTTGTGCCTTCGCCGCATGGTCAGGCGGGGTTGCCCATGCCTGCCATCCATGTTCATCTACCCCGGTCACATTGAGCGTAGTAGGCACCCCCACCTTGCCCCCCATTGCCGCCAACCGTTCGGCAAATTCCAAGGTTGCCTCCCCCATGTAAAGCGTACTGTCAATGTGTGCGCCGACAATATCCAAGAACTCTGTCGCGCCTTGAAGCTCTGCCATGCGAACCATAATCCGCATTGCCATTTGCGAGGCGGGACCCTGTTTCCCATCGAGTAGGGTTTGGTCATAAGGGGTTAGGTGTACCATACCCGAATTATATCAGGGATGGCGGTAGGGGTAGTAATACTCCTCTTTTGTCCAAACAGAAGGTGGAAAACAAAAAACAACCGTGTTCTTCAGGATAAAAACACTGTTGCCGGGTCAAGTACTGCCAAAAAGGGAAACTCGCCCCGCCCTTCTAGGGCGGGGCTAATCAATATGACGACCCTGTATGGAAGTTTCGGTATTTAATAGCCCCGTCCTTTAGGTCGGGGGTGCGGGCTACGGCGTTATTCTGCTTAACTTACTGAGACCCAGGGCAAGGAGAGAGGCATAATCATCATGCGCTGTTTAACGATAAACAAGGTAACAGACTACACCTTGCTCATTTGCTTGATGGGTTGCGGCACATTGGTATGCTTTTGTTTAGCGGCTTTCTTGCCGAACAAGCGATGGCGTAAAACCCGCAATACAATAGCGGGAGCCATCAGGCTGGTCGGCGTTTCCAGCAAATTCATCACCTTCAAAAAGGCAACATGCACCACCGGGTCTACCTGAGTGGTGCGGTGCACCCATTCGATATAGGCATGAAGGAAAGCGGTTCCCGCCGGGCGTTCCCCTTCGACTTCGGGGTAGCGGAAATCTT
>CBKYSX010000437.1:0-4380 GCA_966690745.1 uncultured Ardenticatenales bacterium | reverse complement strand
TGCGTCTTTCTGTCCAAAATAGGCGCGGGTCGGTTGGACAATGTTGAATAGTTTGCAGACCACCGTTGCCACCCCGTTGAAATGCCCCGGACGGTGCGCCCCTTCCAATCCCTCCGTCACACGACTGACCGTTACCATCGTGCTGTGGCGCGGGGCATACATGTCTTCGGGGGTAGGGGCGAAAACGAAGGTGACACCTTGCTCCTGTAAAAGCGCAAGGTCCCGTTCTAAATCGCGGGGGTAGCGGGCAAGGTCATCGGGACGGTCAAATTGGGTCGGGTTTACAAAAATGGAAACCGCCACATGGTCATTTTCCGCCCGCGCCCGTTCCACCAGCGATAGATGTCCTGCATGGAGATAGCCCATTGTAGGCACAAAACCCCATGTGCCGGAGAGGGTTTGATGGAGGGCGCGGACTTCGGGAATCGTTTTGAGAACCTGCATAGATCACTCCATTTCTCTTTATTGCTTTATTATCCGCTTCTTAATAGGGAATACAAACAGAAAGGACACCTACATTCGCCTTGATGTCTTATGACCTTTGGCAATCACCGCTTTCTCAAATGGTGCTATACTCTTCCCATTAAAATTGTCGTCGTCCTTACAGGGCGGCACGAATTAACGATATGATCTTCTGATGGTTGCACTCTGTGGTGCGCCATCAATCCTTAACTCCAACCTATTTCCATGGCTGAACAACTGATTACCCCCGAAAATGATGCTGATAGCCGCCGCGCCACCGCCGTTGTCGGAAGCTCGATGGTCTTTGTAGCAATCCGCTGTACCCTCCAATATGTGATTTTCCCTTTTGTCCTGCCCTTCTTAGGTATCGGGAACTACATCTCCGCAATTTTTAGTCTGGCGATTGAGCTGTTCGCGCTGGGCATGATTGGCTACAACGTCTGGCGGTTGTGGAACACCAGCTGGCGGTGGGGCTATCTGGCATGGAGTACCCTGATGGTCTTTATCATCACGGTATTCCTGATAAGCGATATCCGAATTTTGATGGGCTAACGCCAAATTTCACGCAAAGAACACAAAGCCGCAAAGGATTTTTATTTTTCCTTTGCGGCTTTGTGTTCTTTGCGTGAGCGAAATATTATTCGCTACGTTTAGAAGTGCGAATCACCAACCGTCCGCCTTCGCGCTTAATCTCCCATTTGAAGGGATTTCCCCCGCGCTCGATTTTGGGTTTCGGAATGCGAAATCCTTTGGGATCGTCTGGCTGAATCGTCAACGGTTTTTCCATGGACATGGGTTGCCTCCTGTCACTATCAAAGATGGATAGTATTGTATTAAGAAAGGCTCTGTAATTGCAACTGTTTACGCAAAGTTATCACCATAGGTTGCATCATAGAATGAGCCATCCTTTGGAAAATCAGAAAGCAAAAAAAGAGAGCGAGGTTTAGCCTCGCTCTCTTTTTTCTACCGGTTTAGGAATTCACCGCAATCGGCGGCTGAATCTCATCCGTATCATCATTACTGCGTTTTTCGCGCAGAAGGTACGCGGTGATTTGCCGCCCCTCTTCATAGGTGGCGTGGCTCAGGTCGTAGCCCACTTCCCGTTTGAAAAGCGTATCTACCCCTGCCTCGGTGTCCAACGCCGGGTACAAATCGCCGAACAGTTCATAGATCTTCTGCTTTTGGAAATCGCTCACCGGGCGTTGCCCCCGGCGCGGCACGTCATGGCGCGGCGCGGGCAAGGTTGGTGATTGGCGGCGCGACCCGTTGCCATTGCCATTCCCGTTGGCGGGGTGGGTGGCTTCGGCTTCACGCGCCCGTTTCACGTCATCGGCACTGGCTAAACCGCTTCCGGGCAGAACCCCGTAGCCCATGACGGACAATGCCCGCCCAATCGCACTCGTTTCCGCCACTTCCCACGGGTGCGCCATTTCATACGGGCTACCCCCGATGCGGCGCGAGGTAGCAATGCCATGCCGCCGCCCGTACATTTCCGAATTGATGGTAATCATCAGGGTCAGTTGTTGTTCATCGTCTACCAACACAATCGGGTCTTCAAAGTGCAATTGTTTGTTCTGGCGGCGGTGGTCTTCGTTTGCCATTGCCACTTTGCCATCCACGCTCATATAGGCGGCTTCTTGCTTTTCCCATTGCCCATTAACGCGCCGATTGTTGTCCAACACGGTGATATAATCGGCAAATTCCTCATGTTTGACTGCCCCGATGGCAGGGGCTTGTTGGCATAGACGCACAATATCATCACGGTTCATGGGTACATCCTCTCTATCGTTTCACTAGGTTCTATTATGAAAACAGGAAACGTTTCGTTCTTCGTTACGAATACATAATACCATTCAGCCGCGACAGGTTTTGCAAAAGTTAAGGGATACTAATGGGGTAATAGAGCAGGTCCAAGCTTATCTATAAAGGGTATATGGTTTAACCCCAATTGGAGATACACCCTTCTTATACCCGAAATCGGTTGATTTCGCGGGATAGTGCGAGTACGATAAAGGCAGTACATACCGGAACGCTATTTTAATTGCCCAAAACAGGCAATAACCGATTTTTATTAAGACAGCGTTTGGGGTATGACGCACCGTACAAAAAATATAAATAAGGAAAAGTGATGGACATTAATGACATTCAGGTGTATTTCACCAATCAATTCCCGAGCCTACTACAGGCACTCCTCATTCTGATCGTCGGCATTCTGGTTGCCTTCGTTCTCCGCGCCGTGGTTAACGGACTATTGGAGCGACTGGACCTCGACAACCGCCTCAACCGTCAGGTAGAGCCAAACAAGATTGACCTCTCGCATTTCATCTCCAACATTGTTTTCTGGGTGGTCATTCTTTTTACAGTCGTAGCGGTACTCAACCAATTGCAGTTGACTGCGATTGCCGGACCGTTTGACGCTATACTGGTTCAGACCACAGGCTTCTTGCCCCGCTTGCTAGGTGCTATTTTGCTGGCAATTGTGGCATGGATTGTGGCAACCATCGGGCGGCGATTGGTTGAGGGCGTGGTACGTACCACCGACCTTGACAACCGGCTTCGCCGCACAAGTGCCACGCCGGAAACAAGCCGTGTTTCCGTTGCCGACTCGTTGGGAACGCTGGTCTACTGGCTAATATGGCTGTTGTTCTTACCCGGAATTTTAGATGCGCTGGGGGTTCAAGGGCTGTTGGCTCCGGTACAAGAACTGGTCACAGATGTAGTCGCGTTCTTACCCAACCTGTTAAGTGCCGCCCTGATTTTCATCATCGGTTACTTTGTGGCGCGGATTGTTCGGGATATTGTCACCAATCTGCTGGCATCCACCGGGTTGGATGGATTGGCAAGCCGGGTCGGATTCCGTAGTGACCCGCAATCGCCGACGACCTTTGATTCGGCAATGCGTTCGACCCCGATGCCCACCGACCCCACCGCGCCGATGGGAAGCACCCCGCCGCGAATCCCGACCCTTTCCCGCCTGATTGGAACGGTGGTTTTTGCCCTGATTCTGATTCCCGTCACCATTACGGCGCTGGATACTCTGCAACTGGACGCATTGGCAGACCCCGCTATTGCGATGTTGAATCAGGTCTTAGATGCGATTCCCCGCATCTTCGCCGCCGCCATTCTGCTGGCAATCGCTTACTTTGTGGCGCGTCTGATTGCGGATGTCGTTCGCAACATTCTGGAAGGGCTGGGTTTTAATTCCGTGTTGGCGCGGGTCGGACTAAGCACCGACCTGCCCGGTGGTACTAATCCTTCCGCCGTTGTCGCAACGTTGATTACCGTGGGGATTATGCTCTTTGCGGCGGCGGAAGCGGCAAGTCTGCTGGGTTTTGAGCAAGTCGCCGTCTTGATCACCGAGTTTCTGGTCTTCTTCGGAAATGTAATTCTGGGGCTGATTGTCCTGGGCTTGGGTCTGTACCTTGCTAATCTTGCTGACCGCACCATTCGCAACAGCGATATTCAGAACAGTGGCATTCTTGCCACTGCCGCCCGCTATGCGATTATTCTGCTGACCCTGGCAATGGCTTTGCGCCAGATGGGGATTGCCGAAGATATCGTCACCCTTGCCTTCGGCTTGCTGTTGGGAGCGGTAGCGGTAGCAGTCGCGCTGGCGTTCGGGTTGGGCGGACGGCAAATTGCCGAACGGGAACTGCGCCGTGCGGTGGATGATATTCGTAATCGTCCCGACGATTTCGACCAACCCCCGCCCCCATCTTCCACTACGCCTAATATTCCGCCTGCACCCCCATCGCAGGTTCCGTAATCGAATAGTACCTGTTACGATAGTAAAAGCGACGGCTTGTTCCTTAGAACAAGCCGTCGCTTTTAGAGAAAAACCCGCTAAAGGTGAGAACCCTAACTAACCGAAACTTTCGGGAACCCCTTTCGGAAAGACAATTCGTGCGGTGGTGCCAT
>CBKYSX010000436.1:0-4380 GCA_966690745.1 uncultured Ardenticatenales bacterium | reverse complement strand
ACTCAAAGTAGTAAAGTAAGAATCAATTTCATCATCACTTGGTTCTATGTTGGGAGGACCGAAAGCACCAAAAAGAGAGGAACCAGTGAGTGTATGAGAAGCGATTGTACTTACCTCCGCAAGGGCTTGTGCCCTTGACATGGGTACGATTGAAATTGCGTTTGTATGATAAAGCGTGTAGGCAAGCTCTGCCTTCTCGACATCGGAAAGGTAGTTGACTGCCCTTACAACTTCTGCGACGGTCATGGAAATGCTCCTTCCTACAAATCTTTGCCGAATTATACCCCACCTGCCTCATTTGCAGAGTGGAGCGCATCGGAAAGGGCGACCCATTCGGCAATAGTAACGGTTTGGGCGCGGCGGGTGGGCGCGATTCCGGCAATGGTCAGAGCGGCATCCAGTTGGGCGGCGGTATAAGGTAAGCCCGCATTGAGCGAATTTTTCAGTTGTTTGCGTTTTTGCCCGAAGCCCGCTTTAACGACCTTCCAGAAGAAATCAAGGTCTCGGAGGGGATAGCGGGGTGTCGCAAAGGGGCGTACCCGTAGAATTGCACTGTCTACATTCGGCATCGGGTAAAATGCCCCTGCCGGAACGGTGCCGACAATTTCAGGTTGACCGTAAAATTGCACACTGATTGCCAATAAACTCAAATCGCCCGGCGTGGCACAAATCCGTTGGGCAACTTCTTTCTGCATCAACAATACGAGCAAATCGGGGCGGGGTTGCGTAGGGTCTTCGTTTTCTAGCAGGTGGCGAATCACTGCCGATGTGATGTAATAGGGGATGTTGGCAATAACTTTGTAGGTGGGCGGGGTCGGTGTCCATTCCGCCAAGAGGTCTGCCACCCGGGTTTCCAGAATATCACTGTGGCGCAACTTAAAATTAGGATTGTTGCCAAAGCGGTCGTTTAAGACACGGATAAAGCCCCGATCCAGTTCGACTGCCGTAACCTGCGCCTTTGCTTCAAGCAGGACTTCGGTTAATGCGCCCAACCCCGGACCGATTTCCAACACTGTATCACCCGCCGCTACTTCGCCAGCCGTCGCAATCCGTTCCAGATGAGTACGGTCTACAAGAAAGTTTTGCCCGAGCTTTTTGTTGGGGCGCAGATTATATTGGTTTAGAAGGGCGCGAATAGACATGATATTTAGAACGCAGGACGCAGAAACGGCAACGACTTACAGAAACCACAAAGAACACGAAGAGGCACAAAGTTCACAAAGAACGACAACATATCTGTATGACTTCTTCTTGTCGTTCTCTGTGGTTATTCAGCCGTTTCTGCGTCCCGCCTCCTGCTTTCCGGTTATTGAAACAAAAAGAGGGTGCGATGTGTTATCGCGACCCTCTCCTGCTCTGCGTCTGCCGAGTGACTGCCCCAACCAACCTTCTCAGGCACTCCTAAGGCACCCGGTTCAACCCCTTATGGCTGCTTCTGTTAGGACCTGACCAAATTCGAAGCGATCCGCCGCTTAGGACCCAAGTGTTTTGCTGAGACAGCCACTCCACAGACCCAGATGGTATCATCTTTTTCAGTGGGGGTAGTGTAGCAAAAGGGGGTAAATTGTCAAGGTTGAGGGGGTGATGCGCAGGTAAAAGATACCAGAGAAAATGTGGTTTGGTATAACGATGTGTAAAAGAAACCCGGTTTCTTCTGCCACGGATAAGCAATATTACCCTACTGGTTGGCGAATCACCGTTTTGAGTTTTTCCGGAGATACACGGCGCGGGTCATTCAGGTATATTTCGTGGTGTTTGCCCCTTAGCTGATAGCCGTTGGATTCGATGAATCGGTGAAGGTTGGCAATGGTTTCGGTTTCGTCATCGTAAGAGCCAGTATAGAGAATGTGTGCGGCTTTGCCTTCTTCATACCTTTCAAAGCGCACGTTGGGGAGGGCGGGCAAGGCTTTCTTTTGGGCAACTTGTTCCATGCAGGTTTGGACGATTTCAGGTGTTACCATCTCCGGTTGCATCACCATCATCGTCCACTGCCATTCATCTTTCTCGCGGGTAAGAAACGACCCCATATCCTCTGCCCACCACAACCCCTCCAAAGGCATCACCGTATAGTCCCGGTTCAATTGCTTCTTCACGGCAAATTTAATCGCATACGCAACGGCGTATAGGGCATTCACTGCTTCGTTGTAATGGGTGGAGGTATTGGGGTTGCCTGCTCCATCCACCATTAGGAAATTCATCGCGGGAACGTCAACAAGCGAAAACGCTTTGGCGGAAGGGGCGTACAATGACTTCAATTCGGACTTATAGTCAATTTTGGGTGGCATGGAAATCTCCTGTGTCTTACAGATGGTTGATACATCACTTTTATAAGATACCATCTCCTGTAAGGGGAGAGTCAAGCCCTGAAACGGGTTAGAGTACAGGTAAAACCCGGATAGGAAAAAGAGATTTAAGCATGATGATACTATGAAAGAAACCGGGTTTCTGCCGTTGAAAACCCGGTTTCGGTGGCTTATATGACCTCTTTTCCGTATACCGGAGGGGTTACGGACACGCCATGGTCTGAATCGCCCCCGAATTGGCTCCCACGGTTTGCCACGCTTGCCACCGTCCATAATTCCATGTGCGCCAATCCACCCCGGCGGGCATGGTCCATTGATTCAACAATTGTGCCGCGATGTAACAGCGATTTTCGGGAGAAAGGGTGTTCAGTGATGCAACCAGGGTGGGAACGGCATCGGCGGAAAGGGTGGTGACATACCACTCATCAAAACTGGCGCGGGGCAAGCTTCCTTCGGTGGCAGTGGGTGCGCCCCCCCGTGCGATATTAGTGGCGGCAATCAACGCATCAGGGTTGATAACATTCAGGATAAAAATTGCCAGAAAGCCCGTGACCATTGCGCCAAAGGCAAATTTGCTTCGTTGTCCGCGTAGGACCGTCACGGCAAACCAGCCAAAAACCACTGCCAACCACCCCATAAAGGCAGTCGTGTAGACCCGCAGTTCGGTTAGCCCGAAGACATTGGTATAGAGGGACATCCGCATGACACCCGAAACTATCATTACAAAAATCATGGCAACGGAGAAGCCTGCCAACCCGGTAAACAACCGCCGCGAGGCTTTGCTCTGGTCGGTGCCGCCCATCAGCCAATGGGTTCCGAGAAGTAAGGGCAACAGCAACGCCGCCACTGTGACCAGTTCAAAAAAGCCCCGCCGCGCATATTCGGAATAAATTAACCCTTCCGATGATTGGAAGAGGTATTGCGCCCCGCCAAAGAAATAGCGGAACTGCACTGCGACGAATGCCGCAAAGAGCAGGTTTAATGTTCCCAGCACCATCCCGCTTTCAATCATGCCAATTCTGGCGAAGCGGGGACGTTTGAATTGGGCAAGGGTATCATCTTCGCCATTGATGGTTTGGTGCAGGAAGGCAGTGGTGAGCCACATCCAAAAACCAATCAGAAACAGGTGGCTGAAGATGTCGGCAACATCAAAATCAAACAGGTTGCCGACAATATCGGCAAAGATGGCATCTGCCGCCATCAGTAACCCGCCAAAGACCACCAACACGGGAATGGCAATTGCCGCACCCCTTGCGATGGCGGTAATAATCGGTGTCCATTTACTACGGGGCAAATTGTTCCATTCAATGTCCCGTGCGACGACCAACAACGGGGCAATCATGGTATTGGTGATGGCAACAATCCCTGCCCATACGTATTCGCCGATGCCCGAAATCCATAACCGCCCGCGCACGGTGCGGAACGCCGCAATCGCCAATGCCAGACAGACAGCGATAAAGTTTAACGCCAGCAAGGTTTCGGATTCGCGCCATGCAATACAGCCGGAGAAGAGGAGAACCGGAATTACCATCCAGCGACCTTCGCCCAGTGCCTGTACTTGACGCACCCGCAACACGCCAACCGTGGCGGCTACCAGCACCCCGCACCACAACAGCGCGTTAATACCCCAGGGGGTAGCGCGGAGCAATACATCGCCTAATAAGCCCACCCCGGCGGCGGTTCCTAAAATGGTTAGCCCGGTGATGGCGCGTTCGCTCAAAGTGGCAGGGGGTAGCGTATCCATTGCCTGCGTTTGTCCTTCGGTTAGTTCTAACATAGGGGTCCTCCACAAAAGGGTGCATCGGGGCGTATTGGGGATCATGTCATGGATTTGCCCCTACTATACGTCACTTTGTTATCGAAGTTTTGACTTTTTCGCTACGCAATCGGGAGCTGAGAGGAAAAGAAAGGGTTTGGAGAGGAATTGGAAGGGGAGGAGCGTAGGAAAGGGGACATGATTTTCTACCCTCTTATGGCTATGGAGTACCCACATCTTTTTTTGCCCCCTTGATGTGTTGTCTGGGTAGTCTGGTAGAGGCGGGTCATCGGAATGGCGAAACATGCAAAATGGAACTTG
>CBKYSX010000435.1:0-4393 GCA_966690745.1 uncultured Ardenticatenales bacterium | reverse complement strand
GCAAGTTCTTTGTCTTCGGGGCGGCGATTAAAGAGGGAGCCTACTTTATTGCAACCGTCGGGGTGCTAACGAGTGTCATTAGCGCGTTCTACTACTTGAACGTAGTAAGGGTAATGTTCTTTAGCAATGCCGAAGAAGCCACCGCCAAACCGATTCGCTTCACGCCGGGGGTCATGACGGCGTTAGTTATTTCGTTGGTGGGAACGTTCCTGATCCTCTTCTATCCCCAACCCTTCCTGCAACTGATTCCGGCGCAGGAGTTGGTGTTCCTGCCGTAAGTTCTCAAGTATATCAAAAGCGCGTGGCAGTCTGCCACGCGCTTTTTGTTTGTCAATTTAGATCTTCAATAACCACAATAGTAATCTCTTTGACACGCTTAAAATCTACATCATTTGTAATCAGTAAATCGCATTTCATAAATATTGCAGTCGCAATTTGGATAGAGTCCGGTAATTTTAAGCCATAGCGCGCCCGAATATCGGCGGCTTGTTTGGCAATTATTGGATTGGTAGCCGCAAAAAATGTATTGTTTCGATGTACTATCAATTTTTCAAAGCTAGTTGCGAGGTCTAAATCTCCAATTTTTAGAGGATGCACAAGACATTCAGCAAGGGTTATGGGGGAGGTGACAACCTGTATTTTGTTTTGGTCTATTGCTGAAAAAAATGGTATCAGAAGCGGGAGATAGGTTGGGTGTTTTTCAACGAAGTAAATGATGGGGGCAGAATCAAGAAAGAGAGAGCGTACTTTTCTAAGGTTCATTCATCTCCTCTCCATTGTTCTTCTCGTTCCTCCCACTCTTCTCGCATGTTGGAAACCCATACCTGGGCATCCTCACCCACCATAGGATAGGGGAGTGCGCCCATAATGTCGCTCCAATTTATATCTGATTTTTCTTGGTTTGGAATGGATCGTGCCTGTTCGATTAGAAAAGTTGCAAGTTGCAATTTTTCATCCGAAGACAGCTTCACACTTTCAATCATGATGTCCTGTAGGGTCATGGCTCAACCTCCTTATTTCACTACAGTATAGCATATCAAACTGCACTTCGTATCTCCTCAATCACCGATGGCGGACCCTTAAAATCTTTCTGACAACACACCCCATCGGGGAAGGGATATTGGGTGAATTGTGTATTGATGTAGTAATTAGTTGACAAGAATAAGCATTGACATTTGCGCGGTGGATGAGTAGACTACCTGAAAATCATCCTCAACGTTGTGGCACGGCTATCGTACCCATTTATAGGGCGGTAGCCGTGTTGGTATCGAAAGGTCTTCCCCTTATGGCAACTGAATCTTTGCGTTCTGTTGACCACACCGGCTTAAAGGTAGGGCAGGCACTCACCATCATCTTACTCATCCTCGCCTATATCCTCAACAATGTCTGGCTGGTCGCCTTTGTTGCCCTCGCCCAATTAATGGGCGGGTTAAACCTCTCCTTCGCCCCCTATCGTCTTATCTATCAATACCTGCTCAAGCCAACCGGACTGGTGAAGCCCAACCCCATCAAAGACAACCCCGAACCCCATCGCTTTTCATTTCTGGTCGGCGCATTATTCAACGGGGCGGCAACCCTGGCATTGTTTCTGAACGCCCCCTTCATCGGATGGGTATTGGTGGGCATTGTCGTTCTGCTTGCCAACCTCAACTTCTGGCTCAATTTCTGCGCGGGCTGTTGGATGTATTACCAATTCAATAAGCTGGGTGTGCCGGGTTTTGTTCGTGCGCCTGTGGATAGCAAGGGGTAGTAGGTGGAAAGCAGGACACGGAAAGCAGAAACGACGGTTTCTCGTTTCTCATTTCCCGTTTCACAACGGTTTGTAGAGGCGAAGCATCCGCCCGATGGGGTTACATGCCGGTGTTGCGGAATGAAATCGTGCTGTAAACCGGCGGGTGTGGGGGATAACGGATGCTTCGCCCGCCGTAACGACGGAGAGCAAAAAGCGGAAACGGCAAAAAACAAATAGCGTAGAGGCGAAATATGCTGGAGCGAATAGCGATAGTGATAGTCGTGATGGTAGTAGCGGTTGCGGTTTATCGTGTGTGGATGGCTTACCAATTGAGGAAGGTGGGAGTATTAAAAAGCAGTGACCCTCTCCTGTCTACCGCACGTCCGGGGGTGCCTGTCATTGTCTATTTCACCGCCCCCCACTGTGTACCCTGCCGCACCCAACAGCAACCTGCATTGGAACAATTACGGTACGATCTGAACGATAACGTCCAAATCTTCAAAGTAGATGCTACTGAGAACCCCGCCGCCGCCGAGCGATGGGGGGTCCTAACCGCCCCCACCACCTTCGTATTGGACGACAACCTGCAACCGCGCCACGTCAATTATGGAGTGGCGGACACACGGAAATTAAAGCAACAATTGGGTATTGCGGCATAAAGAAAGGTGGGAAACTCCCCACCTTCTTATCTCTCATCTCTCCGCTCTTCACTCTTACAACGGGCAAATATCCAACGCCGTAAAGGACGGTCCCGTATACCCGAACTGATTTAACGGAGCCACCACCTCTGCCTCGTGGTTCGCCGCATACCCGTTCGCCCCCTGACAGGCAACACTCACCCCGCGCCCACTCCATGCCTGCATAAATGCTTGAGCAACGGGCAGATAAGGGCTATTCGGATAATTGCTATTCAGGCTTGCCAGTTGCAATTGCGCCTGCGTACGATTGCCCTGTGCGGCATAGGCAACGGTGAGGCGGAACAGGGCAAAAGAACGGAGCAGACTTTGTTCCTGTGCCACCAATGTGGCATCGTTTGTCCCCCGCGCCCATGCCTGAAGCGTCCCGTCACTCACCACTCGCTGATAAAGTGTGATGGCGTTTGTGGTATCCCCTGCCAACAACGCATCGTTCGCTTCCCACAGCACCAACGGTAGGGAATTGGTTGCCGCAAAAAGGGTATTCACCAACGCGTACCCAGCACTGCCCCATTGGTAAATTTCGGTGCGTTCCCGTTGCGGTCCTGCCTCGATAGAGGGAATCCCCCGGCTGGTTAAAATCATGTCATAGACCCCGTTCCCATCCCCATCCTCAAAAGCAGAATCGGTAAGGGAGGGCAGACGAATCTCGTTGGCGGTCTGGTTGCGGAAGCCTGACCCATCCCACACACCCACCCGCACCATGGTTGCACAGCCGTTCGCGCCACACTCCGTTAAGGCAAACGCAAGGTCGGTTTGGCGATCCGCATTTAAATCCTGCGCCGCCAACAATTGTGCTCCTGCCGCACCCCCCATGCCAAAGGTTGCGTCAAAAATCGGTTGCCATTCCGTGCCGACCCGTTTCAACACCAGCACATTCCCCCGTGTGGCGGGGTTCGGGTTGGCGGGGTCTTGAAACCAGATTAACAATTCGGGTTGCCCTTCGTTGGTCAACTCAATTTCTTCTACCGTACCATTGCCCTCATTCACCGCGCCCAACCCCGCCAGTACCCGTTCCAATGCCGCAGAATCCCCGCTCACCGAATCCGCCGCCCGTCGAATCGTTGTGGTCCAATCTGCCGCGCTCTGGGGTGCCACGGCAATCGGTGTATTGGTAGCGGTTGGGGCGGGAGTGTAGGTCGGTTCGGGGGTATAGGTGGGGTAGGGTGTATACGTCGGGTATGGCGTGTACGTGGGGTAGGGGGTCGGGGTTCCGGTACGGGTCGGCGTAGGGGTAAAGGTATAGGTGGGGGCAATCGTCGTGGTGATACGCACCACAAGGGCATCGGATGAAGGTGGAGATTCCATCCCAAAGGTGCGCCATGCCGCCATACCGACGACGATTGCCCCGATAATTCCGACCACAGCCAAAACGCCCATCGCCATTGGTGTGAGGGGTACGGGGCGTTTTGGCGGCATGGTGGGGCTACGTTCGGTTTCTGCCATTAAACACTTGATTTCCCCGCTCCTTCGATGGGCGGGTCAATGTCTAAAATTACAACTGAATCCGTTTGAACTTTTCCTTAAAGGGTTCGGCTTCGTCCCCTTTACGCTCGGTCAGCCATTTGCGAATCCCCTCCCCATCTCCCACCTGCGACACATGGGCAACAATCCCGTTGATTTTGGTTTCCATTACCTCATCAATCACAACCTCGTGGTTGCCCTCCATGGGCGCGGCAAGCCATAATTCACGCACATACCATGTTTCAAAACCCTCGGCTAACAGGTCGGGAAAATAGCGGTGGTTGCGGGCGGCGGGGAAAACAGCATCTATCGTAATCGCTCCGGCAGTGCGATGGTCACGATGATTGATAAAGCCCGATTCGTAATAAAAACGTTGCGGGTCATTGGTCAGCACCAATTGGGGCTGGAAGCGGCGGATTTCGCGCACCACATCATGTATCATCCGTTGATTATGTTCCAATTCGCCATCGGGGTAATCCAAAAAGACGACATCATGCCCCCC
>CBKYSX010000434.1:0-4425 GCA_966690745.1 uncultured Ardenticatenales bacterium | reverse complement strand
CGCTCTCCAAAATCCGCCCCGTGAAGGTGGCAAGTCGGGTTTGCATAAGGTCCTAACGGAGAGAAAAGAGGGAAGAGTGCTGGGTGAAGTGCAACGCCGTTTGCCCCCTTATATCTTCACGCTTCGCTCTTGTTGTTGAATTATGAGAAAGTGTAGCGCAAAATGAGAAGATTGCCTATCTGTCGGAATATAGGCGTGTTCTGGTATCCATACGTAGATTTCGGCGTAACGGACGGGGAAACGAGAAATGCGAAACGGGAAATGCACTCCGCCCTAAAGAGCAATGGATGCCCCGCATCTTTCACAGTTTTAGAATGGTACACTAAAACCCCTGATAAGGGGTGGCGGGTTTGTAGTCGCATGTGCCGGGATGTGCCGTTCATCCCGGAACATGCGGTGGGAGCGGAGGATGGAGATATAGCCATGCCAATTCATTCCCTAGAAGGCGCGTAAAGTACCTCAATAGTAGCGGTGAACGCCGCCAATTGCCGCGCCTGCCACCGTTGCCATGCCTCGTTTTCAGCCTGCCACCCGGCAAAGGTGATGTCCAGAGCATGAAGGCTATCGCTTAAGGAGGGCGCGGGACCCTCCGGCAGTTGGTCGGGGAGTAAGGTCGCAATCCGCTCCAGAATCGTCGGTTGCCCCTCGCTTACAGGCGTTCTTGCCCGCCATTCCGTCAGGGGGGTAAGCACCGCCAGAAGATAGGTATATTCGGCGGCAAGCATTTCGGCGGGGTCGCCCGACAGATAGGCATCAGCGAGGGCAGCATAGGCTTCACTGCGGGTCATAGAATTCTCCGGCATTATCGGGTGGGGGTATGGAGACAAGCAACGCCCCCAACGCACCAAAAACCACCCCGAAGATACCGCCCAGCACCAGATTTAACCCCCAATGTCGAAAAATCCCCGCTATGAATATCCCGGCATACCCCAACCCCGACAACCCATCATCGTAAATAATCACAAAGGTGCGATGCTCTTGCCATACCCAGAAGAGCCAAAGCGGAAAGGTACTAAACGTACCAAAAAGTGCCGCCACAACCCCCATGAGTGCGCCGCCTGTTACGGGCGATGGTGGGAGTGTTAGCTCCTCCCGGTCGTTGATTCCCTGTTCTACCTCTGCTAAATAATCCGCTTTGAGAAGTTGGGCGTAGAGCCACCCGGTTAAGGGGTATGCCCCGATAGAGAGAAGCACAATGAGCGGGTACAACCACGATACATTGATTTCGGGGTTGAACAACCCGTCCATGCTATAGAGGGTTAAATAGGCACCGGGGAATAAGAGATAGACTACAACACTTAAACCAAAAATAATGGCGATACCCGGTAAAAATGCCACCATGAAGGATAATTTCACTACGAGCTATTCCTAATTGCAATAAGCGGGACACAGGATACCTGATGTCCCGCTCCTAGGTTTACCCTACGATTGGGTCTTCAACCCTGCCCCTGCCATCGCACCCACTGCGCCTAACACCGCGCCAAGCACCACCGCAATCACAAGACTAACGATCTGTTGAAGGGTTCCGCCCACCAATACCATGGTGACGGGTAGCGTAGAAGGCAAGTTGATGTAGGTCATAATAAGAAAGATGGGCAAACTGAGCAGGCTGGCAAACAACCCTGCCAGTGCGCCCGCCATCGCCCCTTTTTGGGGGAAAGAACGGGTCGGGTTGTCATCTTTGCCCACTTCGTCCACCAAATCAATCGCGGCGCGGGTGCGGGCAAGTTCGCGATTGGCAAAAATGGCGTAGACAAAGCCCGTTTCAAAGTAGCCGATGAGGGAGATGAGTGGCAGTAGCCATAACAGCATATCATTGCTGAAACCCCGCCCCGTCCATCGGGTAACATCATACAGCACTTCGGGAAGCCCTGCCGGAAGCAGAATCATCAACAGGCTCATAGCAAAGACCGTACCAAAGCCCACGATGACAGCCAATGGAAAGGGTTGACGGAGATTCATTCCATCTCCCCAACCGGTTTACCCGCCATGCGCCGCCCACTGCGCCCGATCATTTCCAGCCCTTGCGAAAGCAGACCCACCTGCGCAATCACCAGATATGCCAACAGCACCATAAAGCCGCGAATGCCCCATGTCACTGCCAACGGAATCTGGTTATTCAGGGTTTGCAGGACTTGTTGCTGTTGCACCAGGACGACTTTGTACTGTCCGGTGACAGTTTTTGCATCGGTGATGGTGGTATCAAAGTTACCGAGGCTGTCCGCCACCGCTACCATCTGGGTGTTGACTTCCCCTAAGTTGTTATCCGCTACCGCCAGTGAGAGTGAAACATTGTCAAAGGAATCTTCTAAGGGGGCGAGATTGTCATTAATTTCGGTAAGGCTGGCAGAAAGTGAGGTTTGCGGGTTGTATGCAGGTAGACCCAAATCCACGCCCAAGACATTCACGGCTCCCAACCCGATTAATATTGCATCAATCGCTTCGGCACTGGTGGCGGCGACTTCTAAGGCATTGCGCGTACCCGCAATCGTTTGGGGTAGGGAGTTCGCGGTCAGGTTGCTGACCTCTTGAATCACGGGGCGTGTATCATTGATGGTTACGGCAACGGCACGGGTTGTGCCTTCTACCGAATCCAGCGAGATTTGCGTATTGTCCAACGCGCCGGTTGCCACGTCCAATGCCTGCGTGGTCGTTACCAGCGAACTATCCACCACGGTTAAGGTATTCCCAATGGTTAAAGCGGCGTTTTGTTCAATGGTCGGCAAAAAGACAAGCGCGGCGATATTGAGAACCAGCCCAATGGTTGCCGCGAGGGTCAGAATAATTCCGATAATGCGTTCCAATATGGCGGGCATGGGGAACTCCTTGGGAGCGGTTAGTGAATAGTGAGCAGTGAAAAGTGATTAGTGGACGGAAGTGACGACAGCAACGACAGTGAACGGCAACGAATGACAGCAGGTTGTTGTAGTAGTAGGGACGGGTCAGGGAATGAAGAGCCTTGCAAAATGCACCCCTTGACCCGCCCGCCCTGAACGTCAGCAACGGTAACGGATAGGTTTTAATTCAAAGGTGTCGAAGGTATCGAACCTATCGGCTGTGGCAATTGCTTTCGATACGTTTAGATTGGTTCAGTTACTTTCGGTGTTTCGGGATACCCGCTGACGAACCGAAAGCTATAAAATCCGGGTAGTGATGCAAAGGGGTCGTGATACTGCTCAAATCTCAGAAAGGAACCAGGTTTTCAACGGCAGAAACTCGGTTTCACGCCCTGTCACGAGTACCAATTGCACCTCTACCAAAATCTATATTTTGCCCACATCCCAAAATGGCGTGAAGGTTCAGACCTGAATAGTTCCACAACGAGGACGTTGTGGACTCCCGGCTTTTGTTCACACTGACTACTCACTCAACTCCATCCATCGGCTTAAAGCGACATCCAATTCTGCTTCGGTTTGGTCCCGTTCGGCTTGTAAGGTGCTAAGGCGGCTGTAGTCGGTGGCGAATTCAACCATTTGTTGGTCAATGGTTGTCAAACGTGCTTCTAAAGTCGGAATTTGGGCATCCAATACTTCCAATTCCTTCTTTTCTTTATAGGTCAGCTTGCGCTTTTCCGGCGTAGACGATGGGGCGGGCGTGGCAATCGCAGAGGCACCGTTGGCGGTGCGGGTTGGCTTTTTTACTATGGACGCAGGAGTCTCTTCCCGTTCACGCATCTCCCGATAGACAGAATAGTTGCCTGGATATTCGCGGGCATTGCCCTGCCCGTCCAATACCAGCACAAAATCCACCACCCGATCCAGAAAATAACGGTCGTGGCTGACCACCACCACACAACCGCTATAAGTATCCAGGAAATCCTCTAAAACCGCTAATGTTTGCAAATCAAGGTCGTTGGTCGGCTCATCCAACAGCAGGACATTAGGTTGATCCAGTAACAGGCGCAGAAGTTGCAAACGGCGTTGTTCACCCCCCGATAATTTGCCAATAATGCCGTATTGTTGGGCGGGCGGGAACAAGAACCATTCCAGCAACCGTCCGGCGGTAATTTCCGTGCCATCTGCAAGGCGGACACGGGGCGCGGTGGCTTGCAAATAATCAATCACGCGCTTGTCTTGCGGCAAAGTTGCGCCCTCTTGGTCGTAGTACCCGATAGTAACCGTGTCGCCCACCTCGATGGTTCCGGTATCGGGGCGTAACAGCCCTGCGACCATGTGAAGCAAAGTCGTCTTGCCTGCCCCGTTCGCACCGACAATTCCAATCCGCGCCCCCGGTTGGATGGCGTAGGTCAGGTCCCGAATGACCCACCGTTCACCCCATCGTTTCCCCACTTTTTTAAGGTCAATTGCCCGTTTGCCCAGCCGTTTAGAACCAAGTAGGATGGTCAATTCGTCGCGGGGCTGGGGCGCATCCGCAACGGTCTGTTGTAATGCCTCAATCCGTTGAATATGTGCCTTTTGTTTGGTA
>CBKYSX010000433.1:0-4431 GCA_966690745.1 uncultured Ardenticatenales bacterium | reverse complement strand
CAACCCGGACGCTGTGGTCGCGCTGCTCGCTGCGTCGCTGCCACCCGGGGGCACATCATTGACCACACGGTCCCCGATCAGAATTTCGCCATCGGTGACTTCTTCCAACCCTGCCAGCATCCGAAGCGCGGTGGATTTGCCACAGCCCGACGGACCGACCAGCACCAAAAATTCCTTGTCCTTGATATCAAGGTTCAAGTCCTTAATCGCCTGGAAATCCCCCCACCGTTTGTAGACATGCCGGAACGTAACGCTTGCCATGCAAGACTCCGTTTTCTCCCTTTGCCTACGTGATACGAAGGAGGGCACCCCGCAGGCATTCCCGGGATTTCATCAGAGGAGACCGAACTTTGCGGTCACAGCCCCGCGCTCCGACCCGTGCGCGGCTTGGTTCCTTCGCTGAGGGCGATAATCGCCGACACCGTTCTCCACTGACATGGGGTTAATCCTGATAGCGGAGATGTTCCGTATCAGGGTTATAAAAAAGGATGGGTCGGATGTGGGGCAACTATACCAAGTTTCGGGACGTTTGTCTACAACGAACCGGGACGCAGGACGCGGGACGCAGAAACGACAACAGATACGGATTACAGAAACCACAAAGAACACGAAGAGGCACAAAGTTCACAAAGAACGACGGAAATTCTATTTATAGCCCTCTGCGTCCCTGTTCCCTTGCGTCCCTGCGTTACGTCGTTGTCGTTTCTGCGTCCTGCGTCTTGCGTCCTGACTTATGCGTCCTGCTGTTCTACAGATTATCGTTAATCCAGCCGATGACCTCTTTATAAAATTGCGGCGGGAAGGCGTATTGCCAGGCGCGGGCAGTTTCGGCAGCAAGTAAATGAAACAGGTAAATCGTCTGTTTCAGGGCGGGGGCGATGGCGGGCGGGTCGTAGGCGGCAAAGGCGGTGCGGAGGTTTTCCGCCACCCGTTCATCTGCCCATTCTTCCAGATAGCGTCCATCCTGCCAGATGTTGCGCCGCCACGATTGGGTGGCGCGGGTGTGCCATTGGATCATGGTCAGCAGTTGCCGCTTCATCGTGGTATCCAGCCCCCATTTTGCCGTCCACATTTCATGGCGTTGTAGTTTTTTGGCAACCCAGACCCCGTTGTATAAAAATTCTTGCACCAGTTGAATAAACTCGGCTTCGGAAGGAGCCAGCCACCGTTCCGAGGGGTCGTCGCTAATATCATCGCTCAACCCGCTCAGGTCATCTTTGTTAACAAGAACGCTCAACCCCCTTTTTGCCACCGTCTTGAGTTCTTCGGGGAAGCCATGTTGCGCCCAATGGTTCATCAAGGTTGAGGAGACAAAGATAAAATCGGCATCGGTTCCTCCTTGAAACAAAACGCGCCGTTCGGTTAAATTCCCCACCGATGCCGGTTCCAGAAAGGTGAGCCAGACCGGGGCAATGGTTTCCAACCATGCCGCCCCCAGGAGATACGGTTCAGGGTCTACACAGACCACCAGCACATCCCAATCTGCCCATTGGTCGGATGGGTACATCTCGCGGGCAGGGGACCCCAGCAGGAACACAGCGCGAATATCCGTCTGTTTTTTACCCCAATGGGTAATGCGGTCGGTCAGGGTATCGGCAAGCGAATCGGTCATGGTGGGATACCTTTATGGGTGGAATGTGGCGACTATTCAAGATTGCCCGAATTGCGGAAGGTGCTATATCCTACCTGTTAATGACCCTGCCGTGCAAGCCCCCAAATGGGCGACTGTTACTAAAACGAAGCGCAACAAAAAAAGCGGATTTTTGTGAAAAACCCGCTTTCCGAGGGATATTTTTATGGCTGAAACGCTAATCGAATTTGAAGGGATTTACGGCGGTGACCAATCCCGCGATATTGTCTTGCGGATGTTGAAAGAGGCGATTGCCCTTGTCGAAAACACCGAGCCGTCCAGCGAATTGATATGTTCCGGTTTCCGTATTGAGGTGACGGAAGAGGAGGAATGAGAACTATTCTCGTTGGGTTGCTTCGTATGCCTCTTCTTGTGTGGCATAACAGCCACGTTCCGTCATCACCGAGCTTTCGCCGGAGCCGGGTTTCACCGGGGTCAGGTGGGTGACGCAATGTTGGGGATTTAGTCGTGCATAAATTTGGGGAACCATTAAAACAGAAAGAACAAGTACCAATGCAATCAACGGTAAAACTTTTTTCAATAGGGTTTGACGGGTCATTGTCGTTATCTCCTTTCAATAGAGGGCGATGATGGAGCGGGGAAACAACATAAGTATAGCCCCTGCGCTCTCTTGATAAAAAAGCGTAGATTTTAACGTTCTCTCTATCCCTATTTCTAACCTGTATCTAGTATTTCCCGTTCCGATATTCCTCTTTCCGCTCCAAATAATGTTGAGCGGCGATAACCGTCATAGCGCGTTGTCGGTCATTCAATTCACCCACGATTTTGGCGGGAATGCCCAGAACCAAAGTGTTGGGCGGCACAATCATCCCCGGCGGAACGACTGCGCCCGCCCCGACCATTGCCCCCGCGCCAATCACCGCCCCGTCTAATATGGTGGCTCTCATGCCGATGAGTGCGCCATCTTCCACCGTACAGCCATGCACAATTGCCCCGTGCCCCACCGTCACCAACTTACCAATGATACAGGGGAAGCCGGAGGAAACGTGTAACACTGCCCCATCTTGAATATTCGTGCCATCTCCGACTCGTACCTCGTCCTCGTCGCCGCGAATCACCGCGCTAAACCAGACGCTGACATGTTCGCCCAGTGTCACTCTGCCACGCACGGTGGCGGTAGGGGCGATCCAGACGGTAGGGGGGAGGGGGTAGTGAGTAGTGGGTATTGAGTAGTTCATGGTGGGTGGTGGATGGTGCGTGGAGCGTGGTGCGTGATATTGCCTGAAAACTCTGTGTTTTCTGGATTGGTTTGGTACTTCATTCTCCCCCGCCCTAAAGGGACGGGGCTAAAAAGCAGAACAGCCGTTTGTCTATTAGCCCCATCCCTTTAGGGCGGGGGTGTCTAAATTCATGCACCACGCATCACGCACCTTCATAAAAATAGCGGGGATGGACGTTTTACATCGCCCACCCCCGCTATTGTATCCGAACTTTGGATATTTTTATTCAGTTAGTCGAATCACCAATGCGCGAACCGTTAAGCCCGCGATGATGAAGATGCTTTCCCAGCCGATAAAGACCCACGTATTGGGGTCATAAATGATGGCGGCAAGCCCTGATAAATCGGGCGGAGCCACATCGGTGGCGGGCGCGACACCCGCCCATGCCACCGCGCCCATCAAATAAAGCGCGATAGCGATTCCCATAAAAACATGGGAGATACGAATCGTAGACATAAGGGGGTTCCTCCGAAATTGCAGGCGTTTCCACGCATACAATGTAATCTTCTTTATAAGGCTAAACGGACAAAAAATCAAAATTTGTGAATTAAAGTACAAAGTTCTTTACGCAAACTATCACCATCGAGTTGCCGTTCAATCTGATTTTATGGAAGGCGAATTCCGACTTTTCCATCAACGAAAGCGGTGGATGGTTGAGGGCAAACCATCCACCGCTCTCCGGGGGGCGACCTAGCGGGTGCGGAGATAGGCGGCGCGGAGGGTCAATCCGACAAGGAAAGCCACTGCGCCCCACCCCATCAACATCAACCCGATGGGAATGGTCGTACCGGTGGTGGGCATGGTGGCGGGGGCGGCTCCTTCCGCAACGGTGAAGCTACCGACCATACCCAACGCAACGTGGGGGGTTCCGGTCGCGGTATCGGGGATAAAGCAGACCGCCACATAGTTCCCGGCGGACAGGTCAAAATCGGTCCATAATTCACTGCCCGGTCCTGCCGCCATGCCGCCGACAAATTCGTTGGGCACATTGCCTTCGGTTTCCACGGCGACCCCCAGAAACGCCTCTGTCGTTTGCCCTTCTTCCAACTTATAGACAAACATTTCGTGGTTTTGGCTTCCGGTATTGGATAGTTTCAGGGTGTTTTTGCCCGTGTTCATCGTGGCGGGCAACCCGCCAAAGCCGAAATCTACAAGTTGGATGGCGGCGGTTTCCTGCGGTTGCGCCGTGCCATCCCCTGACCCTTCCGTGACGGTAAAGAAGCTCGGCGGACCGGGAACCAGAATATCGGTGGCAAGCCAGATGCCGGGTTCTAAATCAGCGACGAAGGTGGAGGAACCGCCGGGCATTTGGAAACCGGGAGAATATACATCATCGAAGAGGGCAAAAATGGCATCGGGGTTTTCGGCGGCGGCGGCACCAAACGATTCGGGGGTTTCACCATCTTTCAGCCGCGCAATGCCCAAAATGTGGGGTGCCTGGTCGGTGTTGCTCATGGTGATGGTGGTTAAGCCGCCTTCAATTTCTTCCGGCACGGTAATGCCGGAGCCGCTAATACCGATAGCAACGGTCAGGCGCGGGGCGGCGTTCGCCGCGGAGGC
>CBKYSX010000432.1:0-4438 GCA_966690745.1 uncultured Ardenticatenales bacterium | reverse complement strand
CCGATTTGTACCCCATGTAAGATTCCTGTAAGAGTTTCTTAAGAGATGAAAAGGTATGCTTCTGGTACCGGGTTTTCCCCTCATTATCTAGGAGCAACCACATGCAACCCATTCCAAAACGACTTAATAGGAGACTTTTACTCCTTACCTTTGTTCTCACCATTATCTTTGGGGCGTTCCTTCAAAATGGATATGCCCGGGGCAATACCGATCTGCCCGCCTGGGGGCAAGTTCCCAGTCCGAACGCCGGATTCCACCCCAACAACAGCCTCTATGATGCCGTAGTGCTTAGCCCCACCAATATTTGGGCGGTCGGGGGTTGGGGGGATATGTATAGCTATCCCTTTGAGGTTACGCCCATGATTCAGCATTGGGATGGGACTCAATGGACAATAGCGGACCTGCCCGCTGAGCTTCCAAACAGTACACTCTATGGTGTTGATGCCAGTTCAGAAAGTAACGTGTGGGCAGTCGGGAATTATCAAGACCCTGCAATCTTTCGCTACGACGGTATGGCATGGAGCGAACAAACCCCCTTAATCGGAACCTACAACTGGCGAAACTTCAGGGATGTGGAGGTACTCTCGCCGGATAACGTTTGGGTGACAGGGGTGGGACAAATCAATTACACCCAAAACTTTTTATTGTTATTCCACTGGAATGGAAGCTCTTGGGACGATCAATCTATCGCATTTAATTATGGCGAAATTACAGAGGTGGGTGGGATTGAAGCGATAAGTTCTACCCAAATTTGGGTCGTTGGAAGTGGTAATTCTCCTAACGGTCGGGTGAATCATCTCTATCGTTTTGACGGAACCGCTTGGGAACCCGTAACGGACCCGGTGATTGAGCAGTTTGATGAAATTAACGACATATCCACTCACCCGTCAGGGGAGGTATGGCTTAGCGGCTATGATGCCAACTTCGTTAAACAGATGGCTTACTTTAATGGGACAACGTGGAGCGTGATTCCGCCCCCTGCAAATGGTAGCAACCTGTACGGTGATGCGGTAATCCAGGCAGTTGCACCTCACACATTGCTTGCCACCAACTTTTACCGCTTCAATGGACAGGATGACAGTCTTGTCTGGCAATGGGATGGTACGACCTGGAGTACTTCCACCGTTGTCGAAACAGGAACTACCCTCTTTCTACGGGGCTTTGGCGCATCTGACACTGAAAGATGGATTGTTGGACGGAATTTTGATAACGGAACCCTAACTCAACGATGGAATGGTACCGGGTGGGAATCCATTGCAAGCGCGAATGGCGGCACCGGAGACAATGTATTATCGGCAGTGGATGGTACAAGTGCTAATGACATTTGGGCGACGGACAACATAGATGAGCAGGCAAAGGTTCTCCATTGGGACGGTTCCATGTGGGAAATCACCAACACGCCTGCAATCACAACCGGACTTACATTGGAGGGCATAGATGCCTTTGCACCGAATGATGTATGGTCTGTCGGGTGGACCTATGTAGATAATTTGCTCAATTACCAAACCGTCATCGTACGCTGGAATGGCACCACATGGAATCGTGTAGCGAGCCCGAATCCGGGCGGAACCGAAGTAGACCAACTGCACGATGTTGTTGCACTAAGTACTACGGATGCGTGGGCGGTCGGCGAAACAGGCGGAACCGGCGACAATGCGCTTATTCTGCGATGGAATGGGAGCAACTGGCAGAATGTTCCGAACAGTTGCGGACGGGGGTTAGCAAGTATCACTGCGATTTCCCCTAATGACCTGTGGGCGGTTGGTGAATATACCACCTGTCATTATGACGGGACGACCTGGACTTCGGTTGGATTGCCGCCCGATCTGGAGGCGGTGCGCTTTAACGGAGTAGACGGTGTGGCAACAGACGATGTATGGGCGGTGGGGTCAGAGGTTTTCTGCCAGCCGAAAGGCGGTTGCATCTCATTCGCCGTCCCAGCCCACTGGGATGGTAGCGCGTGGACGCGCTTCAATAGCGCCGGTGGACAACTGGAGGATGTCGTCACGCTCGCCCCGGACAACGCCTATGCCGTTGGCACGAACAACATTGGGACGGTTATCGTTCACTGGGATGGAACAAGTTGGAGCAATGTTCCTGCCCCCGATCCCGGTTCCGGCGGACTGTTAAATGGGATTTATGCCGCTTCCGCAGACAGTCTTTGGGCGGTGGGTTCCTATTACGACGATAATTCTGACCAGCACTCTTTGGTGCTTAACGCTCCGTCGGCGACACAAGGAGCCGCCTTCGGTAATGTTGGATATGGAGGTGCCACGATCCTATGGCTGGGTCCAACCAATGGCTCTACTACAAGCGACAGCGTTGGTGACTACGCCGCCGCCGGATTGCCTGCCGGAACTTATACCTTCGTCGCCACGGGGGATGGCTGTCCGGTGCAACAGGCAACAGTTTATATAACGGCGGGGCAATTTGTGCGCCAAGATTTTGACCTGTGCGGAACCCAACCGACACAGGTGCCTTCGCCTACTGCTACCGCAACGGGTGCCACCGCGACACCTACCACTGCTCCGCCAAGTGCCACACCGACAACCCTGCCCCCAGGCGCGACACCAACGAATGTACCGCCCTCGGTTACACCGTCGGCAACGTTGCCACCCGATGAGCCAACAGCGACACCGACGGATGTGCCGCCAAGTGCCACGCCCACCGTAGGGTTGCCATCGGTAACGCCTTCACCCACGGAACCGCCTAACGAACCCACTGCCACGCCAACGGAATCACCGCAAGAACCTCCGGTGATTCTGGACCCGGCACAGGTGGAAACAAGCCAAACCGGCGGGACTACGACGGAGACAATGGTACGAATGACCAATATGGACCCCGAAGTGCTGGTCTGGAGCAGTTATACCGCCGAAAGTAGTTGTTCCGCACCCTCCCCGCTCTCATGGGTATCCGTTTCGCCCGACGCGGGAACCGTTGCGCCCGGTGCGGAAGTCATGGTCATGGTTTCGTTAGATACAACAGACATGAGCACCGGGGACTATCACGGTTATGTCTGTATCCTCAATTCCGCAGGGTTAATCAAACCTTTGCCCGTTATACTCCATGTCATTCCGGAGTCAGGTGGGACAAGGTTATATCTGCCACTGGTGAATCGTGAATAGGGACTGAAACAAAAGGGGAGTCATTCAATGACTCCCCTTTTTGTTTTAGGGGATTTCGTCCGAAAGGGGTGGACGGACATTTTGCTTTTTCCTTGCTTCAGAAACACCTAGAGACAAGAAGTTTTCTCTTGCTTGCCATAAGTGAACATGATTTGGTCCGCGTGGTCGCTCGGGGGCAACTTGCCCATAGTTTTCACGTTCATCATCATCTTGCCAACGACAGACAGGGCATATCTCATAGACTCCACGCTCTGTAAGCGTAAAATAGCCGCAACAAGGGCATCGGAAGTTATCATTCATCTCGACGACGCATCTCACAAATTCCTCTGCGTTCGTAAACTCCGCCACTCGCTCCGCCAAATAGCCACAATAGAGCCGCGCCCACGTCTCCTTCTCCTCCACCCTCAACGATTTCAGCAGACAATAGACATCCCACGCCGCCGGGCCAACCATCACCCGGTCCCATCCATCCACCCACAATTCCCCGTCTACCAGCCGCAAATGCTCCGCCCGCCAGGTTCCGTGAATAATTGTCTGTGGCATCTTCACTAACGCCGTTACCGCTTCTTCACCTTTCACCCTAATCTCTTCACGATTTATCCAACGTGTAAATCGTGGCAACCACGGATACACATCATCCAACACCCGTTCTGCTCCCCAATGAAGCGCATGAAACGCCGCCGTCTTTTCTAAAAGGATAGGGAGAAGCGAGGAGAGCAAAGAAGCATAAATCTCTTTCATGTTAGAGGGGGAGGATTTGGCAAGGTCTCTTACTCTTTTACTAAGCTCCATTGATGTAGTCGGTATATTTGCCCAATCTTCCCGCAACAGCCACGCCGGGCGTTCGCCGCGCCGCCGACCACTGGCAACAAACCCTTCCATTAGCATCGTTAAAGCATCGGGAAGGTCGCTTTCTACCAGTAAAACGGGGGCAGGGGCAGGAATAATCGGATTGACTTGCTCGCTCCATGTCACCTCCGGCAATCCATACAACACAAAATCCCGTTGCCCCGTACCATTGTCTCCCTGCCACGCAATCCGCACCCGTTCGCGCTGATTGCCAAAGGAATCAGCGGGCAGGGGAGCTACATCAACGCCTGTAACGCTTGCACTATTGTCTTCCGTCAACACTTGCACCAACATTGTCATGCTGGATTGGGTGAGGATGCGGGGAGTTAAGGGTTCGCTCATGGTATCTTCAACCTATACCTTTTCAGTGAGGAAAAGGCTAAACTCCTTATAACTGTAGGACTTTAAGAATAGCACAATGGCGGAGTTCGGTAGGAATTTACCCGAATATTGACCGAATTCGG
>CBKYSX010000431.1:0-4444 GCA_966690745.1 uncultured Ardenticatenales bacterium | reverse complement strand
AACGCCTTTGTCAACGGTTTGGATGTCGGTGATTTGCCCAATGACTCCACCCCCGATATGCACATTGGACGGTTGACCCCCAATAGTGCCTCAGAAGTGTCTGCACTGGTCAACAAGATTATTACCTACGACAACGATGATTCCGCCTTTAATGATTGGCGGCGCACCATGTTGCTCACAACCGACGACCCCGATGGTGCCGGGAATTTCCACGAACTATCTGAACGTATTTTTGGTAGCGGGGGTCGCCCCGTTCTGGTACCGGAGCAAGTTCAAGCGATTCGTGCTTATCTTTTCTGGGATCCCGATGGAGGCGGACCTTTACCCATTCCATATCCTCCCGATCCGACTAACCCGCCGCCGGGACACATTTCTACGGCAACCAGAATTGCACATACAATCGCCAGTACAATTAACAAGGGGTCCCTCATCGTTCAATATATTGGACACGGTTCACCGGACCAATGGGCAGGGAATGGATTATGGACGTTACGTACCAGTGGGGGGCGGAATGATCTTGCCTTACTCCAACCTACTGACCGCTTCGCGTTTGGTTTGCCGTGGACCTGTTGGGAAGGGTACTTTGTCCATACAGATGAAGATGACTGGTCTATGTCTGAGGTCATGACTCGCCAGGGGGATCGCGGTTTTATCGGCTCATTCGCACCCACCGGATTGGATGTGGCGGAAGGACATGATGTGATGACGGATGCCTTTTATAAGGCATTGTTCGGCATGACAGGGGAAGAAACCACCAGCAACTTTGGTGAGTTGGTCCTTCGCTCTAAGATACCCAATATTGGCGGCGGGTTGGATCGGCTGACCTATGCCTACATGCTTTATGGCGACCCGGCAAGCAATCTGCCCGTACCGCCCTGTCTGTTGGGCGAAGGGGAATGTGCCAGTGATGGCAATATGTTCCTGCCCCTGAGTTTCAGAGGCAATTAAGCAGTACGGTGCAAGGAGCATTCGTACCCTTGCACCCCCTGTAAAAAAACTTCCCAAAGTCAGGTTTTTGGGTTTAATCAAGGGATTGCACTATCCTTAATACCATAGACCTTCCACAACACGGTTGAGTGTGGGTTCCCCGCCTCAACCGTGTATGGCGAAAATACGCATAGGGACTGAATATGACCAAATTCCGCATGGCACTTGCCATTCTTATAACCACCATCCCGATTCCGTTCGGGGCTTCGATGGTTCAAGCGTCGGTGAGTCTGGAAGATTTTGATGGCTCATGGACTGCCAGCGATGGGGTTGTTATTACGTTCGAAACCGGGAGCGAAAACGAACACGCCGCGATGCATGTCTGGCGCAGTACGACTGATATTTCACCCGATGACGTGAATAACACGACCGCTACACGCCTTACAACACAACCAATCATCGGGCAAAATGCCTGCTCCGCAAGTGGGGGGGCTACTTACGACTATCCCGATACTACTGCCAGTGCAAGTGTTGCCACCTATTATTACTTCCTGGAAAGCATTTCCTGTAATGGTCCTTCTGAATTCTACGGGGATGATGACCGGGCAAATGGCGGGTTACGGCTAAATAACCCCAGTGGTTCCGGTTCTGCTACCAATACCCCCACTGCCACCACAGGACCCTCCGTAACACCGGGCGGACCCTCGGTAACGCCGCAAAATACGGCGACCCGTACCGCAACTTCTGCGCCCAATGCGACCAACGCGCCTGTCAACACACCGGGACCGACGGGAACCTTGATCCCGCTTGAAACCGAGGTCGTCGCTTCGGCAACGCCGCGCCCGACAAACACTTCTGCACCGGTGAGTACCACTGCCCCGGCACCGACCCAAGCTAATACTCAAACAAATCCGCCGACCGAGGCTCCTGTGGAGCAACCGACACAGGCTCCGCCCCCGACCGAAGCCCCGCCGCCGACCAACCCACCTGCGGACACCACGGGCGAAACCGTACCCGTCGCCACCGATACCCCCGCACCGATTGCGGCAGTGGCAAGCCCTCTGGCGACAGAAGCGGTTCCCGAAGGGGAAATGAGTTCCGGTCAACCCGCTCCCACCCCGACATTGGGGGGTGGTTTGGCTGAATCGCAGGGGTTACAGGGAACAGGGATTAATAGTGTTCCCGGCGAAGAGGATCCGATTGTGGCTTCCAGCAGTGATGGCGATGGCGTAGATGGATTGATTCAAGGATTAATTGGTGTGATTCTGGTCGGAGCCGTCGGTTTGGTCGGCTTTATCGGCTGGAATTACATGCGAAATCGGTAAGCGCGATGAAAGCAAGCGCGTAGCATAAGAAGGGCTTATGCTACGCGCTTTTTGAAGGTATGATGACGGTGGACGCAACACGAAAGATACAGTCGCAGGGTTTTGGCGGTATCGCCAGAACCCTTTGTTTAATAGGGTTACTCGCTTTTTTTACTGCCTGTCAATTTGGTACCCCCGAACCCAGTAGCGACCCCGCCGAATTGGCGCGGGTCACGGTCAATGGTGCGGGGTTACACAAAATCACGGCGCGGGGTCTTGCAGAAATGGGATGGACGACCGAAACCCCGTTAAATCTCACTTTTAACGGGAATGCCCTGCCTTATCAAATTCGGGGCGGTGATTTGCTCTTTTATCTCCCCGATACGACCCCGGCGCGATATAGTCAGGTCCATACACTCTGGTTAAGCCCCGAAGCGTCCCAGGCAAAGGCGGCACTCCAAAGCGGTGATGCGGCGATTACCCGATTGATGGGGATCGCCCGTTTGGGTGGCGAAGAGCAATACAGCACCCAACACCCCGGCGACCCCTGGTTCTGGCGCACGATTGCCGGACCCACCAGTGAATCGTTCACCATTCCGACTCCCAACCGTCAGGAAGGGGAAGTGAAGATTACGCTGAATGTCGCGGGTGTTACCAAAGTGACTCACACTATTGGGGTAACAGTTGGGGAGCAATCATTGGGGGAATTGACATGGGACGGAACGCCCCGCTATTCCCAAACGTTGAATATATCGCTCCCTGCCGCCGAAGAAGTAGCATTGGTGTTGAACGTTCCTGAAGGCACCAATGGGGTAGACATCAGCATGATTGACAACATCATGGTGGAATACCCCTCGGCTCCCGCCCGTAATAACGGGAATGGGATCTTTTACGGGATGAGTGCCAGCGAAGGGCAAGCCACTTTTGAAGGGGTCGGCACTACGCCCGTTGCATGGCAAGTATCCCCTGACCTGGCGGCGTTAAGTGTGGCGGCAGACAGCCCCATTGTGGCGATTCCCGCCAATGGAACTGTGATGGTCGCAGACCCTGGTGTGGCAACTGACGCGCAAATCAGCCGCTCCGGCGACCTCGCGCTTCCCACCGAAGGAGCGGATTACATCGCTATCGTTGACCCGACCTTGCAAGAAACCTTATCCCCGCTGTTAGAGTACCATCGTGGCGAGGGGTTAAGCGTGGCAAGTTTTACCCCGCAACAGGTCTATGATGCCTATTCCGACGGAACCGTAGACCCCCTTGCGTTCCGCGATATGCTCAAAGATGGGTTTGATAACTGGCAAACCAAACCCCGCTTCATCTTACTGGTGGGGGATAGCACCTACGATCCATCGGGTTTCCTTAATGATTTGCCACCCACCTACGTCCCCTCCCCCTTTGTCAATAGTGTGTACGGGGGCGAAACCGTCAGTGATAATGTGATTGCCGATGTGGATGAGGATGGCTATCCCGATGTGGCGTTGGGGCGGCTTCCGGCACGTACTGCCGCCCAATTGGAAACCATCATCAATAAAACGGTGCAATACAGCCAGAACCCGGCAGAAGGAGAATGGCGGTCGCGGGTGCTTTTTGCCGCCGATGGGCGCGAAGCCCTCTTCCGTGAAACCAGTGAACGGCTCCGCGACACCTATCTGCCATCGGGTGTGGAAGCAGTATCGGTCTACCCCGAAGCGGCCAGCGATGCACTCTCCCAGATGATGCCGCAACTCAGCGAGGGTAGTTTCATTGTGAATTATGTCGGGCACGGCAGTGTGCAACAATGGGGACGGGATAAACTGCTCACCACCGAGGCAGTATCGGAAATTACCAACGGGAACCGATTGCCGATCTACATCAACATGACCTGTTTGACCGGGTTGTTTAGCCACCCCAATCAGGAATCATTGGCGGAAACCCTGTTGTGGAGTAATGCAGGCGGGTCGGTAGCGGCGATTGCGCCCACCAGCCTGACCTTGCCGACCTCGCAAAGTCGGCTGAATTCGGCGTTGCTGGAAGAACTGCTCTCGCCGGAACGCCCCACGATTGGGGAGGCGTTAATGACCGCGAAAAAAGCCGTGACCCTCTCCGGCGCGAATGAGCATGATATTGTGGCAACCTTTAACCTGTTGGGCGACCCTGCACTGCGTCCCGCACCATTGCCGAATTATCAATAAAGAACCGTGCCTATCAAAAAAGCCGCCCCGGGGCGGCTTTTTTGA
>CBKYSX010000430.1:0-4450 GCA_966690745.1 uncultured Ardenticatenales bacterium | reverse complement strand
TTGCGTTCTTTCAAATGGGCGCGTAAAAACTCAAATCCATTCATTTCAGGCATCATCAAATCCAAAATAATGAGGTCGGGCTTCTCTTGTCGCGCCATGAACAATGCCTCCCGTCCATTGGAGGCTGTCACTACTCGAAACCCCTCTTGCGAGAGGTAAAGTTGCACCAGAGTACGGATATTGCGTTGGTCATCTACCATTAAAATCGTTTTGCCCATTGTATTCTACTCAGCGAAAGCTATAGACGTGCCCGCAGTTGCTTGAAGTATAGCCAATATGGGGATAATAATACCCTCTTGTTTAGAGATTGTGCAGACCCCATCTCTTTATCTCAAAACTCCTAAAGAATAGGTGGAATCCGAACTATCTCTATAATACCCTGCCGTTCTTTTTGTATCATATTCCCTGCTGAAAGGATTTTCTATGCGTCCGCTTTGGATGATGATTGCCCTCTTCTCTACCTTACTTACTATTGGAGGATTTACCGATTTCAATCCCCCTTCATCCGTAACCACTTTATATCCCGGCGCGGATAAAGCCTTGCTCAACCTGAATGATGATGCGTCTGCTTTCCATCTCCATGCCCTATATGCACCCGATACCGACCCGGCTTACATGGCGGAAATCGAAGCGATGTTGCACCCGGACGGAGATCGCTACAACTTCCGCAATCGGTGGAGCGTGGGGGCGACTGCCAGCAATACCGGAGGGACGGCTTTAGGGGACTCCCTTGTTTTGACATGGAGCCTTGTGCCGGATGGCACTACGATTCCCGGCAGTGCCGGAGAGCCAACCTGTAACAGCAATTTGATTGCTGTGATGAATGCCCGCTATGGCGCAGGGGCATGGCAAGCCGAGATTCAAGAAGTGTTTGACGAGTGGGAATCGTTCACCGGCAACGATTACATTTTTGAGCCGAACGATGATGGCGCGGCGTGGCCCAACAGTCGCGGGGTGTTAGGCACACGCGGTGATGTGCGGATTGCGGGTTGTGCCGTAGATGGCAATAGCGGCATCCTTGCTTATAACTTCTTTCCCAGCACCGGGGATATGAAAATTGATACCAGCGACAGCTTCTTTGGCAGTCCGCAGGGCGCGTTGGATACCGGCTTTCATTATGTGATTGCTCACGAACATGGGCACGGGGTTGGCTTGTTGCACGTCTGCCCGATTAACAGCACCAAATTGATGGAGCCTGTGATTAACACCGGCTTTAACACTCTGCGCCATGATGATATTCGCGGCGCCCAACGGGGCTACGGAGACCGATTGGAATTGCCTGCCGCCTCCAACGACAGCGCAGGGGCGGCAACCGCATTAGGAACCGTGAACGATGGACAGACCATCGCCTTTACCAATCTTTCGATTGATAGTGCCAATGATCAAGATTGGTTGCAATTCACGGTCGGGGCAGACCACCAGATAGATGTCAACTTGAATCCGGTCGGGTTAACCTATGAAGATGGCGACCAGAGCCAGACCACCGGGCAATGTCAGCCGGGGGGAACCACCAATAGTCTTATTATTCAGGATTTGAATTTTGAGATTCGGGATAGCGATGGTGTCACCGTACTGGCGGCGGGCAATGCCACCCCAGCCGGGGTCGCAGAGGTGCTTAACGATGTGTATCTGGGTGGGGCGGGTGTGAAATACCTTCGTATCTTCCCCGTGACCTCTACCAATGATACCCAGCTCTATGACGTGACAGTGAATGTCGAACGCGCCCGCATCAGTACCATTACGGTTACGCCCGCGATTGGACGCGCCGGAACGGTATTCACCGCGGAACTGGTTGATTTTCTCGCGTCCGCCCCGGTATCTATTTCGGTCAACGGGCAATCGGTCGGTACGGTGAACACCGATGGAACAGGCGCGGCGGATTTCGGGCTAAGTAGTGTTGGCGCAAATGAGGGACGCTATTATGTTCGGGCAACAGACGGAACCAATGACAAAGTAGCCGTCTTTATCATTGCCGCCGATGCGCCTCTCGTCACCGCCACCCCTACCCCCATTTTCCCGATTCCGGTGGGAATTGGCTACCGGGGGCTGTATCTGCCATTGGTAGGGGTAAACGCACCCTAGAAACTGAGTTGAAAACTCAGATGCCCGCCATGAGTTCCGCTACGCTCCACTCATGGCTACCAGAGAGCTAAACGACAACCCCTTTTAATTCATCCATAGTTTTTCCAATGGGTATAACAGGTAAATCAGATATTTCGTTCAATAGGCTGAATAAAAAGAAAAGCGGCGGGTTAAACCCGCCGCTTTTCTTTTTTTTAATCTTATGCCGCCGTTTGTTTCGCGGCTTCCGCAATTTCGTCCGGGGTCATTTGTTTCACGGTTTTGCAGAGCGAGAGGTAATAGCCATCGGGATCCGTGACAGAAAAAAGTTGATCGCCCCAATATTCCTCTTTTAGGGGTTCGGCAATTGATACGCCGTTGCCTTGGACTTCATTATAGTACGCTTCCATATCCGTTCCCTCCGGCACATACACCATAAAGATAACCCCTTTGCCCCGTTCGTCGGCGGTGGAATCCAGCTGTAGCCCGATATGGGCAGTTGGACCCTTATCTACAATTGCAAAAAAAGGATTGCCATCGTCCCCCGGCATATTCACCCCGACATTAAATCCGAGTTTGTCTTGATAAAAAGCAATGCTGTCGCTGACATTGGAAACCGCGAGGATCGGCATAATCATGGGGAGGTACTCCTTGTACGGAAAGGTGGTGTAGGGGGTAAGATGGGGAAATGCCATCACCCCATACTTGAAAAATACGAACGGATGTTCGGTTACAGAATACCAAAAAAAGGATCTGTCTGTCAATACAATTTGATACAGGGTTCGGTGAAATTGACTTAAGGGATTGACGGGGAGCCATAGAATATGATATGATTCCATTACCGACTGACGGTCAGTCGGTAATGGAGGTTCTCTTGGGGCGTGTAGTAAAAGAATACGACGAACGCTATACCGAATTTTTGGATGTTGCCCAACAGTTGTTCTACAAGCAGGGCTACGAATGGACATCGGTACAAACCATTATCAACACGGTAGGGGTCGCCAAAGGCACTTTCTACCATTATTTTGATTCCAAAGAAGAACTATTAGATGCCCTGGTAGTACGGGGGGTAGGGGCAACGTTGGCATTGGTTGAACCCCTGGTAAATGATGAATCCCTCAATGCCGTCACCAAATTAGAGCTCTTTTTTACCCGCACGATAGGTTGGAAAGCCGCGAATCGTACCATTTTAATGGAGATGGTGCGGGTTCTGTATGAAGACAAGAATGTTCTGCTTCGCACCAAGATTCAGCGTGAGGGGTTGGCAATGGTTGCCCCGATTATGGCAAAAATTATCGGGCAAGGGATAGACGAGGGAGACTTTGTTGTAGCCCATTCCCCCGAAGAAATCGCGGGAATTGTGCTGTCCATGATTCAGTCCCTTTCGGAGGGAATTGCCCGTTTACTCTTACAGGAAAAGCCGCAAACACATCCTGTAATACAGGTTGAACAAAAAGTAGCCGCTTATGAACGGAGTATCGAACGGGTACTGGGGGCAAATGAATCAACACTCCATCTCTTTAATCTGGACGATATACGGGTGTGGTTTGAATAAGAACCACATCGCATCGCCCCCAAACGAAAATAAGTCAGGAGGATTACAATGATTGCAACAAAACCAACACCTATCAAAGCCATGAAGGGTCCGCTTGATCTGGCAAGCAAGGAATTTAGCGACAACAAATACGCCTACTATCAATGGTTGCGCGAAGAGGCTCCCGTGTATCGTGGCAAAGTGGGCTTTGTTATTAACGCCTATCTACTCTCGCGCTATGAAGATTGCGTCAATCTCCTCAAAGACCCCCGCGTCGTACGGAATCGCACCACCGCAACAGGCGGCGGAAGCCGTCTGCCCTTTCCGGCTCCGAAATCTATTACCCTGATGACGGAAAGCATGATTCTTGCTGATGATCCGGAACATCGCCGTTTACGAACGCTGGTGCATAAAGCCTTCACCCCACGCGCCCTTGCCCGATTAGAGGCGCGGATTGAGGAATTGACCCATCGTTTGTTGGACCAAGCCGAAGCCCAACAACAGGTAGATTTGGTGCAAGCCTACTCGCTCCCCATTCCGGTAACGGTGATTGCTGAAATGGTCGGGATTCCCCATGAAGATATGCCCCGATTCCGGGAAGGAATAAAGGTGTTGGTAAATGGAATGTCGGGTTGGGGGCTAATTCGTACTTTGTTCTGGGATTTGCCCAAAACCGTCACTTTTGTCCGCGAGATTATTGCCCACAAACGGGCAAACCCGCAGGATGACATACTGACGGGGTTGATTCAGGCGGAAGAAGATGGCGAACGTTTAAGCGAGGACGAGTTGGTGAGCATGGTTTTTTTGCTCATCTTTGCAGGGTATGAAACCACTGTTCATCTGATTACCAATGCT
>CBKYSX010000429.1:0-4455 GCA_966690745.1 uncultured Ardenticatenales bacterium | reverse complement strand
TTTTACCGTGGCAAGCAGAGCAACAATGTTATCCACCGACCGTTCCAGCCACAGCCCGACACGATCCCCCGCCTGTACACCCTGCGCTTCGAGGGCGTGTGCCAGCTGGTTGGCGCGGCGGTTGAGTGCGTCATAGGTGATGGGCGTGTCGCCATCCACCACTGCCACCGCATCCGGTGTTTTTGCCGCTTGCGTTTCAAAGAGCGTTGCCAACGGAGTTTCTTTGGGGTAAATGCGATGGGTATCGTTGAGGCGGGCATAAAGCGCGTCATCTTGCGCCAACCGTAGCGGCAATTTGGCAATCGGCGTGGCGGGTGCAGAGACAATGGCTTCTAAGAAACCCACATAATGGTTCAACAGATCTTCAATCGTGGACTTTTCAAAGACTTCAGTGCTGAACTCCCACCAGAGCGTTACCCGTTCGTCGCCCGTAGCTTCCGACCCGACCTGTTGTTCCGGGCGCGGAATCACGATGATGTTCAGGTCACATTTGGCGGTACGGTTGTGCTGTTCTGTCAGTCGCCCTTTGACCTCATGCAGATTCAAGGAGGGAACGGCGGAATCGTGGAAGCTGAACATTACCTGATAGAGCGGAATATGGCTCAAATCCCGCGAGGGCTGGAGCATCTCGACCACCCGTTCAAAGGGCATATCCTGATGGGCATACGCCTCTACCGTCGTGCGTTTCACCCGTTGCAACAGCGCATTAAACGGTTCGTTTCCGTTCACCTGTGTCCGCAGAATCAAGGTGTTGACCACCATCCCGATTAACGCCTCGGCTTCGGGGGCGCGGCGGTTGGCAACGCCGGTGGCGACGACCAAATCCTTCTGACTCGTGTAGCGGTACAACATGCTCTTAAATGCCGCCATCAACACCATGTAGAAAGTTGCCCCCTCCTGTTGCGCCAGCGTTTTCAATCGGCGGTAAAGGGACATCGGCAAATCTTGCCGCACAATATCGCCGCGCATGGTTTGTCGGGCGGGGCGGGGGTGGTCGTGGGGCAAGTCCAGAGCGGGGGGATAGTCCGCCAGTTGGTTGCCCCAGTAGGCACGGAGACGGTCATACCGTTCACCGCTCACCACTTCCCGTTGCCATCGGGTGAAATCACCAAATTGCACTTTTAATTCAGGCAAGGGAGAGGGGTGTCCCTGACAGTAAGCGGCGTATAGTGCCTTCACTTCCTTCATTAAAACCGATAACGACCAGCCATCGTGGACAAAGTGATGTTCCACCTGGAGCAGTACATGGTCATCGGGGGCGAAGCGGTACAGCACCCATTTGACCAATGGCAAACGGGTGACATCAAAGACCACTTTCACCCCTTCCCGTACTACATCGGCAATCATCGCTTCCCGTTCCGCTTCGGGAACATGGGTCATATCCACGATAGGCAATTCCGGCACAAACGGCTCCTGTACCCGCATGACGGGAATTCCGCCATCATCGTGGAAGGTGCTTCGCAATGCTTCGTGGCGGCGGATGACTTCGGCAAAAGCCTGTTGCAGAACGGCGGGGCGCAAATTGCCCTGCCAGCGCACGCTCATCTGGAAGTTGTACGCAAGGTTGTCGGGAATCAACTGGCTGAGGAACCAGATACGTTCCTGCGGGAAGGAGAGCGGGTACTCGTGCCCTGCTTCACTACGTGTGAGGGGCGGTAGGGCAAGCGGGTCGGCGGTGGTGCGCCGTTGCTCAATCAATTCTGCCAGTGCGGCAAGGGTTTCGGCTCCGAACAAATCGGGCAAGCCAACTTCCACACCAAAGCGGGTGCGGATTTGTGCCGCAAGGCGGGTAATTAGCAGGGAATGCCCCCCCAGCAGAATAAAATTGTCGGTGGGTTGTACATTCGATACACCCAACAGCCGTTCCCATACGGAGGCAAGGGCGGGAAGTATTTCTCCGTCCGCTTCGGTAACGGGTGTATCATCATGGTTTTGTAATGTCGGGGCAAGGTTTTCCAATGCCCGCCGATCCAATTTGCCATTGGGCGTAACAGGCAATTGCGCCAGCGACACATAGAGGCGCGGCACCATATAAACAGGCAAACGGGAGGAGAGGAATGTCTGAACCTCTGCTTCATCAACGGAAGTATCAGAGTTCGTCGGAACGATAAATGCCACCAACCGTTTATCCGCAATGCCATCGCGGGCGACGGTCTGCGCTAATACCGCCGCCTGTTTGATAGCAGCGTGGTGTTGCAACGCGACTTCGATTTCGCCCAACTCAATCCGATAGCCCCGAATTTTTACCTGCGTATCGTTCCGTCCGAGGTATTCCACCAGACCATCGGGGCGGCGGCGCACCAAATCGCCGGTGCGATACAACCGTGCGCCGGGGGTTCCGCTAAAAGCATCCGGCACAAAGCGGTCGGCAGTGAGGGCAGGGCGATGGCTATAGCCCCGCGCCAACCCCGGTCCGCCAAGAAGTAACTCCCCTTCTTCGCCTTCTGCTACCAGTTGCCCATCTGTTCCGACAATATAGGCGGTAGTCTGGTTAATGGGCGTTCCGATGGGAAGTATCGTGGTTTCGTTTGGAACGTTACGGGCGGTATAGGTCAGGGCGAAGGTAGTGGTTTCGGTGGGTCCGTAGCCGTTAATCAGATGGGCGGGCGGCTTGTTCGCCAACAGCAGACGCACTGCATGGGGGTCGGCGGCTTCCCCGCCAAAGAGGGCATAGCGGAGGGTGCTGAACATCGCCGGGTTATGGTAGACCATCTGATTAAAGAGCGCGGTGGTCAGCAATAGCACATCAATGTGATTGTCACGAATGGCGGCGGCAAGCGTGGTAGGATTGAGTACCGTTTCGCGGGAGAGTACGACAACCGCACCGCCATTCAGCAACGCCCCCCAGAGCTCAAAAGTGGAAGCATCAAAGGCAGGGTTGCCCACATGTGCTACCCGGTCGCCGGGGGCAAAGCGAACATAGTCATTCTCCAGCACCAACCGTGCGATGCCCTGATGGAGTACGGTGATTCCCTTCGGTTGTCCGGTAGAGCCGGAGGTGAACATGATATATGCCGCCTGTTGCGGGTTGGTAGGCGGCAACTCAAATGATGTTTGACTTGTAGGCGTAGGAAGGTCAGTCAGAATACGAACAGGGGCGTTCGTAAAGGGTGCCCGGGTTTGAAGGGCGGTACTGGTTAGTACCAGTTTTACCTGTGCCTCACGGCACATCACCGCCAACCGCTCGGAGGGGTAGGCAGGGTCTAACGGCACATAGATACCCCCCGCCAATACCACCGCAAGCGTGGCAATCACCATCGGGGCGGAGCGTTCCATAAACAGTCCGACCGCCGCTTCGGTTCCAACCCCTTCGCGGCGAAGGGTGACAGCAAGCGCGGCGGCGGCAGAATAAAGTTCTTGATACGTCCAGGATTGCCCGTTTTCCAACAGGGCAGGCGCGTCCGGGGTACGATGTACCTGCGCGGTGAACAGCTCACTGAGTCCGACACTCAAAAAAGGTGGCGGGGACATAACAATGCGTGCAGAATTGCCCGTCACTAACATAAAAGGTGTACTCCTGAAAAAAGTACCGCTCCGAGTGCCGTCACCCTTTTATCCCAATAGAAAACAGAGATCGTCCCAGGCGATGATGAAGATTCCTATCGGGTGTGCAACGTTGCACAAAAGCGGTCGGTGATGATAGATATAAAGAGTCATGCTTTGTCTATTTCCAAAGCACGGCACAGTTGTGGATACCGTCGGGGTTTGCTTGTTAAAAAAGGTAGCAGGATATGGTGTGCGCGACGAGTCTCCGATTACTGTTTTGGCGTAAGCAGACTGAAAACCTGTTACTTAGCCTATAAACGTAACCTTGCGACTGTTTTGGGAGTGGCAATGTTGAAAAGGTTACGTAAGGGGGTTACGGGGGAACCTCCCTTAACCATAGGTCTGTGTGAAGTGTGTTGTTGGTTAGGGTCTAGCCCTTATTCCCCATTGCATCTTAACCAATCGGGGTACGGCAAGTATAGTGAGAACTAACCTTAAGGCAACCATAAAGCAACGGCTTTGCAGATTCTTTGCAGGTTTTTTGCAGATAAACGTTAAAGATAGAAGGTAAGCACTTCAAGGAAACAACGCGGTTAAAGATGACTCATGTAGGGAATTATTTTCAACCTAAACGGCGTAACTCCCAAAAGGGTCGGAGCGGATTGGTATGTTTGGTTCAGTTCATTGTCTATAATCCTTGCCGAAACAGACAACTAACGGTTTAATCTCTTTATCTGTTCAACACTATAACAGGGTCCTCCCAATCACACCCACATCTTAAACATATGCAATTTCGATTCACATTAGCAGTGTTCATTATTCTTCTCTTGCTTGGTTTCCCTGCTCTCACTATCGCGCAAGACAAAACGCCTCCGCCACTTGATTCTGTCATTCAATTGAAAATTGCCGGTTACCAGGTAGAGCCTTCCGTGTTCCCAAATTTTACCCCGGCAACCGGTACCATGTTAG
>CBKYSX010000428.1:0-4465 GCA_966690745.1 uncultured Ardenticatenales bacterium | reverse complement strand
CTTAGCGATAGGGCGTAGTGCTTCTACAATCATGGATCCGATAGTGATATTCGGGACAAAATGCCCATCCATCACATCCACATGAATATACTCGGCTCCGGCAGTAATGGCGCGGCGTACCTGATCACCCAGCATGGTAAAATCCGCCGATAAAATCGAAGGGGCGATTTTAATAGAGTTCATTCGGGTAGTGGCTCCTGTAATAGTTGTTATGGAATATGCACCAGGCAATGTGTGAATGGTACAGGAAGCCGATTCAGGAGGCTAATATTTCTTCACGCACTTCTGCTATACGACTCATCGCGGCAACCGGAGGAGCGAAAGGCATATCGCTCAGGTCCTTATATTTGCGAAGTAGATGATAGATAAGCAGAAGCTGGGTAATCGCCAATGGATGGCTGTGCCGTTCCACATTGCGGTCCAGATATTCGCCAAATTCATCATCTCGAATCCGTTTGAGGTCGGGCAGGTGATTCCAGATGGCTTCCTCCAACGCAGATGCCTGTTCCGCCGATACGTGACCATCTATCTCTAAAAAGTCAACAGGTCGTCCGCCATCACGTCCCAAATACATGCGTACCGCATTTGTCGGGTCGTTTTTATCTATCAGGTAAGAAAGGTCGGGATGTGGGATGGTGGGGCGTAGAACCAATTGTACGTTTAGCATTGACCCGGCATCTTCCGGGGCGACCCCTTCCGGCGGGTAAAAACGCACCACAATATCAGCAAATTCCCGTTGCGGGCGAATGTACAATGCAGAATCCTGTTCGCGTCGTTGCAATGCCGCTCGCACCTGTTCCGGAGTGTAGCCGCGTTTAGCCGTATCACGTCGAATTTTCCACACTTCGCGTACCGGTTCCGGGGGAGCCAGGTAAACTTTCACATCAAAAAAGTCGCGCATGGCGGGGGTGCTAAAGCCGAGCAGACCTTCCACAATGATAAATTCGCGGGGCTGGATATAGTCGGGGCGCACCAGTTTCCCTTCGGAGTGGTCATAGACCGGTTTGAGAATGACCTGTCCGTAATGGAGTCGCTCTAAATGGAGCTCCAGAATATCCAGATAGTTGCAATCGGGGTGCAGGGCTGATATTTTGCGCTCTGCCCGTTCCTGGCGGTCATATTTGTGATAGTCATCGGTGCAAATATGCGTGACCCGCTCCACCCCAAGAATATTCACCAATCCATTGCTAATGGTGGTTTTCCCGGCGGCACTGTCGCCCACAATGCCAATCAGGATAGGTCGCCTTTTCATTTTCTGCTCCTTCATTGATCCGCCCCCCCACGAAAGACACGACTCTGCCGTATATCCGATTCATCAATGCGTAGCAGTTCTGCCGCCGGAATCTGCCCCCCTCCGTTCAGCAACCGGTTTGCCTGTCGCAATTTGATACGGTCAATCGCATTCCGCACGCTCCGTGCATTGGCGAAATGGGGTTGGTGCATTCGCAATCCGACATATTCGCTAAAAGCATAGCGGGAAGGGTCGTCAAAGCGATATTCCTGTTGTTCCACCATAAGCTCGGCAATCGCCATTAGCTCGTCCAATGAGTAATTGGGGAAATGAAGGTGATGTCCAATTCGGGAATGAAAGCCGGGGTTTGCCTGAAAAAAAGTACCCATGCGGTCTTTGTACCCCGCCAACACCACCACCAGATCGTCCCTTTGGTTTTCCATCACCTGTAACAGCATTTCAATAGATTCCTGCCCATAATCCCGTTCGTTTTCAGGGCGATAGAGGTAGTAGGCTTCGTCAATGAACAGCACTCCCCCCATTGCCTTTTTAATCATCTCTTTGGTTTTGGGTGCGGTATGTCCGACATATTGTCCGACCAAATCATCCCGTGAGGCAACGACCAGATGCCCTTTTCGTACATACCCCATGTGATGCAGAAGCTTCGCCATACGAAGGGCAACCGTTGTTTTGCCTGTACCGGGGTCGCCCGTAAAGCTCATGTGCAGGGTGGGGCGTTGGGTCCCGATTCCCTGTGTTTCGCGCAAACGGGCAACCAGCAAAAGCGCGGCAACTTCTCGAATTCTCTGTTTAACAGGAATCAACCCGATTAATTCCCGGTCTAATTCATCCAGCAATGCCTCCACATTGGAGGCACGGTATGCCGCATCAATATCTACGGTTGCTTCCGGGGCATTCGTCTCCTCAATGGGTTTTTGTAAAACTATTGGTTCATTCATACCGCCGCCCCTTTGGTTTATCGGTTGCATAGGAACGGAGCGTGTACTTGATTTGACGGTCAGCGACTTCCTGACGTTCGACAACAAAGCCCGGTTCCTCGGCAGGACGTTGCACGATGAATTGCAGAGCAGTCGTCGCACGTCCATAGCTCCGGTCATAGCCACTAATGCGAATATAGGTATTGGGGAAGGTGGCACGACATTCTGCCACTTCCATCATAATGGCGGCAGGGTCTTGAATATCGAACATCGGTTTGCCAAACATATCCCAATAAACATTGCGCGGGTGAGGATCGTCAGTATATTCCACCGACACGGGCCACCCGTTGTCTAAACAGTATTGGATTTGCAATTTAATTTCCTCGTCAGTTAGATCAGGAAGATAGGAAAAGGTTCCCTGTGTAATTCTCATTTTGGGTTGCTCCTTAAAGGATAGGACGGGGAAATCCGTTGTCGTTTCTGCGTCCTGCTTTCTGATTTCTAGTGGGTGGGTGTCACCATTACATCCGGCACATCAGTAGAGGCAAAATCAAAAGTGACGTTCTTCCAGGTATCCAGTGCTTTGCGTAATGCGGGCGACCATCGCGCCGCCGCCCCCAGCAGGGCGGGTCCTTCATTAAGATAATCACGCCCTTCATTCCGGGCTTTAATCATCACTTCGGTGGCAACCCGGTTGGCAGTGGCTCCCTCGGCAATACCATCGGGGTGTCCAATCGTGCCCCCACCAAATTGCAGAACAACATCTTCCCCAAGATAATGAATCAGTTGGTGCATTTGCCCGGCGTGAATTCCGCCGGAAGCAACCGGCATCACACCCGGCATTGCCGCCCAATCTTGCTCAAAATACAATCCTTCCAACGGGTTTATCTCTAATTTTGGGGCGCGCAGGGTATTGTAATAGCCACGAATGGCATTGGGGTCCCCTTCCAATTTACCCACCACCGTTCCGGCGTGGATATGGTCCACCCCGGCAAGGCGCATCCATTTACAAATGACCCGGAAATTAACCCCGTGTGTTTTCTGGCGGGTGTAGGTGCTATGACCGGCACGATGCAAATGCAAAATTACCCCGTTGCGCCTTGCCCATTTCGCCATAGATTGAATCGCTGTATAGCCAACCACAAGGTCAATCATGACGATGACGCTCCCTAGTTCTTTGGCGAACTCGGCGCGTTCATACATCGCCTCCATATCACCGGCAGTAACATTCAGATAATGTCCCTTGATTTCGCCTGTTTCTGCCATTGCCCGATTGACTGCTTCCATACAGAACAAAAAACGGTCGCGCCAACGCATAAAGGGTTGACTATTGATGTTTTCGTCATCTTTAGTGAAATCTAACCCGCCTTGCAATGCTTCATACACGACCCGTCCGTAATTCCGCGCCGATAAGCCCAGTTTGGGCTTGACGGTTGCGCCCAGCAGAGGGCGACCATATTTGTTCAAGTATTCCCGTTCCATCACAATACCAGTAGCGGGACCTTGATACGTTTTGACATAGTGGGGGGGCAAACGCATATCTTCAAGGCGGAGTGCCTTCAGTGCCTTAAAGCCAAAAACGTTGCCGATGATGGAAGCCGTCAGGTTGGCAATGGAACCTTCTTCAAAGAGGTCAAGATCGTAAGCAATGTAGGCAATGTGTTGGTCTGTGCCGGGTACGGGGTCTACGCGATACGCCTTTGCCTGATACCGTTCATACGCGGTAAGGCGATCCGTCCACACCACCGTCCATGTGGCAGTACTGGACTCGCCTGCCACCGCCGCCGCCGCCTCAATCGGGTCCACTTCATCTTGGGGAGTAATCCGAAAGGCACAAAGGATATCGGTATCTTTCGGCTCGTAGTCCGGTTGCCAGTAACCTAATTTGGCATAGGGGGTAACACCTGAACTCCAACGGGATTTTCCGCTACCATTGCCGTGGCTTGCCAGGAGTGCTCCTCATGATGGGGATGGGGAGAGGGGCGCAGGAAAAGCTTTTCCTGCGCCCCTCTGCCGTTGGCAACAGCATACCCACTCTATCGGGTTGTTACAACGTTATAACAGGTAGAAGTAGGGGGGTATTTGGGCGGTGAAACCGGCTACCCGATTGGGTGGGGTTGTCAGATGAAAATATGACACTATACCCGTACGAATCTCAATCTAAAGGAGGTGATTCGCCTATGGAATGACCCTGCCACTCGACACTGACCCGGGTTCCCGTTTTCGGGCGACTTTGGATCCGAATTTTTGCACCAATCATGTCTGCACGTTCCAGCATATGAAACAACCCGAAATG
>CBKYSX010000427.1:0-4466 GCA_966690745.1 uncultured Ardenticatenales bacterium | reverse complement strand
CCCTGCCCTGGTTATTGGGCATCCTTGGCATAGTGATAGTGGGAAGCGGACTGTTTTTTCTTATTCACCAATTTAATACTGCCACCGCCATTCCCTTATTCACCCCTTCTACCCTTGATCTAACCTCCCTGCTGGCTCCCTTTGTGCTATTGGCAACCGTGATTGAACGTTTTTGGGAGGGGTTGTTTGATTTGTATGAAAGAATCTCTGTGCAACTGGCGGCACGATTGGGCGTTGCCAGCCCCGAAACTGCCGGGTTGTGGAGCAACCTCAAAACGGCGGAAGCACAATTGGCGAGTGCTACCGATGATGACAGCCGCGCTCAAGCCCTTGCCGAAGTGCGGGATGCCCGCGTCGCTCTCCTGGATATTTACGAAACACCGGAATACAAAGGGATTAAACGGGGTATTATCATCATAGGGAGTTTGGCAATCGGGGTAGCATTGTGCGTTTCCCAGCGCATCGGGGTTTTTGAAGCCATTGGGTTTACGGGAATTGCGCCCCTTACTGATGTTATTTTTACCGGGCTTCTGATTGGGGCGGGTCCCGGACCTATGCACTCTTTTATCTCTATTTTGCAAGAATTGCGCGATACAATTGCAGGGTTAGGCAATTATGCCCAATCGCAAGCATGGCAGAATTTTAAGAACGCCCAATACCCCCAACCGGTGCTTGCCTCCGCGCCTGTATTACCCGCACCGGATGAAGCAACCTCTGCCGCCGCCCCGCAACCGATGCCTACCCCGACACCCCAAACCGCTCTCGCCGAACCACTGCCCGACCCCCGCACCCAACGGCAAATTCGGGAAATCCTGCGGCGCAAGTAACGAACCGAAACTGAGTTTCTGACGTTGAAAACTCGGTTTCTTTCTCTGATGTCGGATGAAAAAATCCGTTTTTACTCAGTTTTCGTCCACCATGCTACCTATTCCGAAGGCAAAACGCAGATAAAGGTTCTCTGCATTATTAACTGAAATCTTTGCCCGGAACCCGAGCATTGGAAAGGCTTGACTTTCCGCTCCAATTCTCGTATAAAAGCACTCATGCGACACCATCCGTTCACCACTCAGCAACCCCATTGCCACTACCCCCATTCGGGTTCTGGTTGATGGTGCTTGCCTGATAAGAAACGACAAGCCCGCCGGGATTCCCCGGCGGGCTTTTTTTATTATTGCCTATTGCTTGTGTCGCATCCCGGCAAAAATAACCTAACTGCTCGAAACGTTTTTGTCGCTCCTTCGCTCTTTACTCTTCTCTCTTCACTCTGCCGTTCATGCAACATGCAACCCTTACAAGGAGTTCCACCCATGTCCACCGATCTTATTATCCGTAGTATTTTGATTGGCTTCTCAATTGCCGCGCCCGTTGGTCCCATCGGGGTGTTGGTGATTCGTCGTACCCTTAGCGAGGGACGACTGACAGGCTTTATTACAGGATTGGGTGCGGCAATGGCAGATGCCGTCTATGGAGCCGTCGGGGTGTTCGGGCTAACCCTTGTGACCTCATGGTTGGTTAGTAGCGGTAACTGGTTACATTGGGTAGGGGGGGTATTCCTCATCTGGTTGGGACTTCGTACCCTGTTGGCGACACCCACGACTACACCTGCCACTGCCACCGCCGCCACCCGCTTTGCCGCCTTTGTCACCACCTTTGCCCTCACCCTCACCAACCCTCTGACGATTCTTTCCTTTGCCGCCGTTTTTGCGGGATTAGGTATAGCGACAGAAGGGAATGACCCGATTGCCGCTGTCACGGTAGTTCTGGGGGTATTTCTAGGGAGTGCCTTATGGTGGTTGGCATTGAGTGGGGGTGTGGCATTCTTTCGCCATCGCGTCACCCCAACGACCCTGTTATGGGTCAATCGGTTGTCGGGCGCAATCGTGATCGCTTTCGGGCTTTATGCTTTGGTGGGGGGTTAAGGTTGAGGGAGGGAGATGGAATTATCCTCCAGGATAATCCCATCTCCCTGAACAATCATTGACAGGCGGGTTGGTTCATTTCGACAGCATTCACTGCATCCCGCACCTCGGTACAGGTGAAAGAGGCAGAGCCATATAAATCCCCGCAGGCTTGAATCAGATAGTTATAGTTGTCTATAAATTGGGAAGATTGCCCGAGATAGTATTCGTTCGTGCGGTAGTAAATGCGTAATGCTTGCTCCATCCCAATCGGCTTGATGTGGTAGCCGTTGAAGGTGCCCCCATCAATCAACATCGTATAGGCTTTATTGGGAACACCGCTATTCAGGTGAACGCCGCCATTATCCCCCGTGCCACAATAATAGTATTGGCTGGAAACTCTATCGGCATGATTGTAGCGGTTGGGATAAGCCATATTACGGCGGGTGGTTAAGCCCGGAATGTCCTCGCCAATTTCCCACCGTACCCCTTTATTGTCCGTTCCCCGACCGTTGGTCAAATCCAATGATTCCCCGAAAACATCCGAATAAGATTCATTCAACGCGCCCGACTGATAGACATAATGCAACCCTGAAGAATGTTCTGTAATCGCATGACTAAATTCGTGTGCCACCAGATCATCGGCAAGCGCGAACCCTTCGCCAAACACAAAGCGCGACCCATCCCAAAAAGCGTTCCGATAATTGGTGCTATAGCAAGTATAAATCTGAATCGTTGCGCCAGAATAGTCGTAGGAATCCCGTCCGAAACGGCTATGGAAAAAGGTATAGGCTTCTCCGGCGGAATCATGAGCATTATTCACATCAGCAGGGGTACATCCGGGGGTCGAATTGGTTGCCCCTTGCCCTTCGGAGCGGGTCAATACCGCCTGACTATAAAGAATCCGCCGTTGCATATTGTGCGTACGCCGATCCCGACCATCGTAGATGGCACTATAAGAAAGCAATACCGCTCCGCTTTGAGCATCTACAATCACGTTTTGTGCCAATTCGGACGCAGTGGCAGATTCAACTTTAACAAAGTATGCCATCACCGTAGGCGCGGCTCTGCCCGTTACCAATCCGTCGTTATAAGCGATTAATTGTTTTTCGGTCACTTGCCCGTCAGGAATGGCGGCTTGCATTCGGGCAATCTCGGTGGCACGTTCGGCGGGCAAACTTACCTGTGAACTAAAAGGGGAAAGTCCTTGCACCGTACTGCCACCCGCGGTAGCAACGGCACCATTGGCGTGAATATGCACCGTTACCTCGCCGCCAAATACGGGAACACCCCCTAATGATTGGGCAAACCGAACATGGGTCATGCCTAATTCGTCGCTTTTAATAGACATAACGCTTAGGTCTGCATCATTAACCCCGAACAGCGAACCGTACAATTGCATAAAAGTGCGGGCAATCGTTTCTGCCTCCATCTTGCGCCCGGCAAATTCATTGGTAATGGGATGTTCGCCTGCTTCGATGAACCGCGCCGTGCCAAGTGCGTCATTCATGTGGATGGTGAGCATTCCGTTGCTCTGGCGGGCAAGACGTTCGGCGGGGGTAGTTCGTTCTTGAATAGGGGGAGCGGCAAAAGCGGAGTGATAAAGCATGGGAAGTGCTATCACTAACAGAGCGACCACGGCAACAAGGCGTTTCATGGGATGAGTCCTGTTACTCATCCCTCCCGCAAACGAGCGGTGAAGATTGACGTAGGGGTGCGATTCGCACAGCTTGGGGCGGGACAAGTAAAAAATAAAGAAACGGACATCCGAGTGAAAAGGAGGGGAACACTTCGGATGTCCGTTGGAGCAAGGACAAAATCGTTTAAGGGGATAAGGGATAAAAAACGATTTTGTGGCTTGCTCCGGAAATAAGTCCTGCCATTAGGCTTCGGGTACTATACGCAATCTGCTGATAGTCCCAAATTTCCTTATCAAGGACGTAACAATAAATTCAATGGATTTATGCGTATTCCCGAAAGTCCATACGTGGCTAGTACCCCGGTACAAAAATTGAAATTTTATTGCAAATAAAATTTAGAGAATGTTTAAGATAATTCCTGCCTTACCCAATTAAAAAAGGGCTGTCGAATAACGTTGTAACGTTATTCGACAGCCCTATGTACTGTAAGTTTCGTCTAGCGGTTTGCCGCCATTGCCGCCCCTACAATCCCGGCTTCGTTGCGTAATGCCGCCGGAACAATCGGAACCCGGCTGGCAATTAAGGGTAGAAACTTGTCATGTTTCTTACTCACTCCACCCCCGATAATAAAAAGGTCAGGGGAGAACAGTCCATCCAGATAACTCAAATAGGCTTCCACCCGCCGCGCCCATTTCTCCCAACTTAAATCTTTAACCTCCCGTACCCGATCCGAACACCAGGCTTCGGCTTCTTTACCATTCCAAAGCCATAAATGCCCCAGCTCGCTATTAGGAACCAGCCGTCCGTCGGAAATAATGGCACTACCAATGCCTGTGCCAAAAGTCAACATCATAATCAAGCCCCGTTGCTCTTTTCCCGCGCCGAAAGCAACTTCGGCTATCCCTGCCGCGTCCGCATCGTTTACCAA